>NZ_CP147247.1:2382500-2600000 GCF_002140975.2 Enterococcus sp. 9E7_DIV0242 | reverse complement strand
GGTGCAACGATTATTGCTATTCAAACGGATCAGCAGATGATTCTTTCGCCTGGACCGTATGCAAAACTAAGTGTGAATAATATCGTGTATTTTGTGGGGAATGAACTAACACTGCAACGAATGAATAATTTTTTCTATTCTAAAGAGGAGTGAAGCATAAATTAGTACGGGGTCTTTTTGATACCAAATTCATATTAATAACGACGTACTCCCAGAGAGTAGCTGATAAAATCGTCAGCTACTCTCTTTTTTGTTCAATAAAGAGCTGATAGTTGAAAATACTCATCGTTTTTTCAGAAAAAATTTTGGAAATTTGACATAAGTGACAACTTCATGATAAGTTTAGATGGTCACTTTTCGTGAGAATTCTTGTGAGTTATCAAAGAAAGTAGTTAAAGAGATGAAGGAGTGCTAATTAAATGAGTAAAGTTCGTGTAGAACATCTTACTAAAGTGTTTGGGAAAAAAAGCCAACAGGCATTATCAATGGTCCAACAAAATAAAAGTAAGACAGAAATTTTGGAACAGACAGGTGCTACAGTTGGTGTATATGATGTGAATTTTGAGGTAAATGAAGGCGAGATATTTGTAGTTATGGGGTTATCTGGGAGTGGGAAGTCGACGTTGATACGTTTATTGAACCGCTTGATCGAACCGTCTAGTGGTGATATTTATATTGATGGAGAAGATATTGCTAAAATTAGTAAAGAAGAGTTGAGAGAGATTCGGCGACATAAGGTAAATATGGTTTTTCAGAATTTTGGTTTGTTTCCGCAACGAACGATTTTGGAAAATACTGCTTATGGGTTAGAAATTCGTGGTGTGTCGAAGCACGAACGACAAGAACGAGCAGAGCAGGCATTAGCGAACTCTGGGTTACTGTCTTTCAAAGATCAATACCCCAATCAGTTGTCTGGTGGTATGCAGCAACGAGTGGGCTTAGCACGTGCTTTAGCCAATGATCCGGAAATCTTACTAATGGATGAAGCTTTTTCGGCATTGGATCCATTGATTCGCAGAGAGATGCAGGACGAATTATTAGAGTTGCAAGCGAAGGTGAAGAAGACGATTATCTTTATTACCCACGACTTGAATGAAGCACTGCGGATTGGCGATCGGATTGCTTTGATGAAGGATGGACAGATTATGCAAATTGGGACAGGTGAGGAGATATTGACCAACCCTGCTAACGAGTTTGTTCGTGACTTTGTGGAGGATGTGGATCGCTCCAAAGTATTGACTGCTCAAAATATCATGGTACCGGCAATCACTACAAACATCGAGATAGATGGACCAAACGTTGCATTACAACGGATGCGTAAGGAAGAAGTAAGTATGCTCCTGGCCGTTGATCGCTCAAGGCAATTAAAAGGGAGTGTGACTGCCGAATCTGCACGTGAAGCGCGTAAAGCGAGTATTCCATTAAAGGATGTTATCTATAAAAATGTGAAGAAGGTTCACAAGGATACATTAGTGACCGATATCTTTAATCTGATTCATGATTCTCCAGCTCCTTTAGCTGTGGTGGATGATGAAGATCATTTGATGGGTGTCGTTATCCGCGGAAGTGTAATTGGTGCGTTAGCAGATCATGAGATAAATGAAGATGTAATTGAAGGGGAGAAAAAGATAAATGTTTGATTTTTTACAACAACCGATTCCTGTTTCTGAGTGGGTGACAAGTGCGACTGAGTGGATAACGGAAACCTTTTCTGGTTTGTTTTCTGTCATGCAGAGCTTTGGGCAAATCGTGATGGAAAGTATGACCGATTTTTTATTGATTTTTCCACCAATCGTTTTGATCATTCTCCTTAGTATAGCAGCATATCTTATTTCTGACAGAAAATGGGGATTACCGATATTCACAGCACTGGGATTGCTGTTTGTGTATAATCAGGGACTGTGGGACAATCTGATGAACACTGTTACTTTGGTAATTATTTCAAGTCTGGTTTCGATTGTAATTGGTATTCCCTTAGGGATTCTGATGGCTAAGAGCAATCGCGCACAGAGTATCGTTACACCTATTTTGGACTTTATGCAGACAATGCCTGGTTTTGTCTACCTCATTCCTGCAGTTGCCTTTTTTGGTATTGGTATGGTTCCAGGGGTATTTGCTTCTGTGATATTTGCATTACCGCCAACGGTTCGTATGACAAACTTGGGTATTCGACAAGTACCTGTTGAACTAGTAGAGGCATCCGATTCTTTTGGCGGGACTGAGAAGCAGAAATTATTTAAATTGGAGCTACCTTTGGCTAAAAGTACGATTTTTGCTGGGATAAACCAAACAATTATGCTTGCATTATCCATGGTGGTCATTGCTTCAATGATCGGTGCACCCGGGTTAGGCCAAGGGGTACTATCGGCTGTTCAGCGATCACAGGTGGGGAATGGATTTGTTAATGGTCTGGCGTTGGTTGTATTAGCAATTATTTTGGACCGATTCACTCAAAATATCAATCAACCCAATAAGAGGAAGAAAGAAGTAACTGCAAAAGATGGCAAGCGTAAATTTATCGTGGGAGCTGTCGTTGCTGGAGCGGTGTGCTTGGTTTTTGGTTTCAATGTATTCAGTGGTGCAGAAAAAACAGAAACGGTTCAGTTGGCGTATGTTGAGTGGGATACAGAAATTGCATCTACTACGGTTGTTTCTGAGATTTTGAAGGAAATGGGTTATGATGTGAAAATGACGCCACTGGATAATGCAGTTATGTGGGAAGCTATTGCGAATGGTGAAGCGGATGGAATGGTTTCGGCGTGGTTACCGGCAACACATGGAGCACAGTATGAAAGGTTTAAAGATAAATTAGAGGATTTAGGCCCAAATTTAGACGGAGGCGCTCGATTAGGATTAGTTGTACCTCAATATATGGATATAGATTCTATCGAAGACTTATCGGATCAAGTAGATAAAAAAATAATAGGAATCGAGCCTGGGGCAGGAGTAGTAGCTACTGCAGAAGAAACAGTAGCTACTTATTCGAACTTATCTGATTGGCAAGTGGTTTCTTCTTCTGGTGGTGCAATGACGACACAATTAGAGAATGCAATCAAAAATGAAGAACCTATTGTGATTACTGGATGGTCTCCACATTGGATGTTTTCTCGTTATGACCTGAAATATCTTGAAGATCCAATGGGAACGATGGGCGGAGAAGAAAGTATTCAAACGATGGTTCGAAAAGGATTAAAGGAGGAAATGCCTGAGGTCTATCATTTACTAGATAATTTTTCGTGGGAGCTTGAAGATATTGAGACAGTTATGTTTGAAATTGAACAGGGGACAGACCCGGTAGAAGCTGCTAGAGAATGGATCGATACGCATGAGCAAACGGTAGAAAACTGGAAAAAAGCGTCTAATGTGACTGAAAAATAGAGACTGAAACAACAACATGTCAATTCGTTGTAAGTTTTAATCGGCAGTACCTGCTAGTTTTCGTGTTTAGATTGTCCGTGCCATGGACTAATGAGCAGATAGGAAGAGGAGGGAGACAAAAAGTCTTCATCCTCTTCTTTTTGCTGAATCGTGCGAGATGAGCATAGCACCAAATTCCAAAATACTAGGTGGGTTTTTAGTAATAAATAAGAGGAGTTTCTTATCAGTAATAGTGAGCAGAGTTTTAGGAGAAGTAAGTAATTGGAGTCATCTATTTGTCTCGCAATCCGTTACTGTCAATCTTTCTCTTGTGCACGTGTGACTATCTTTTCAAACCTTTCTTTGCTGTAGGTGATAGTAGGACCGTGACCGCAGAAAATCTGATGTATGGTTTCCTTTTGACAAAGGTGTTTGACTGAATCAATTGCAGCTTGTTTGTCAGCAGTGGCCCATGCTGGAAACGGGAATAGCCAACGAATATCCCCAGAGATTGCTAACCCGCCTCTTGATTGAAGAAGGTCACCGACATAGGCGGCATTCACTCTTGGATCGATCAAAGAGATCGATCCATTGGTATGCCCAGGCGTTTCTCGTACAATCAAAGAGCCGATGTAATCACCTTCTGAGACTAGGAGTGTTGGCCTAATAGGCATTCGGATATTCTGTACGTTGTTTTGGCTGTCGATAAATTCTTTTTTTCCTATGCATATTTCTGCTTCCGGAAAATGCGCGCTGATTTTTTGAATATCCCCAGTATGATCGGAATGAGCGTGAGTAAGGACAATATATTTTAAAGGAAGCTGAGTGTGTTCAATGGCTTTGATGATTGATTTTGCTGTCCCGCTTTTACTACAATCGATTAGTGTGCAGAAGTTTCTTTCTTTAATAATGTAGCAGTTGATTGGAAAAATGCGTGGCATGGTAATCAACTGTAATGCATTTGAATCTGAATGGTCAATAATTTTCATGTGATTTCTCCTTGATTTCATCAAATAATTGTTCTACAAAACTGTCTAAACGTCGGGCATTTCCAGTTCCAAGCTCCTCAGTCAGTTGTTGAAATGTTCCAGGATAAGGAAGCTGTTTCAGTAAAACTAAAATCGACTGATAGTGTTGTATGATTTGTTCTAAATCACTGATTTTTTTGGTTAGAAGGGCCATTCCTTCTTGGTTGCATTCTTGTGATAGCTCTTGATCGAAGAGGACCATAAAGCTGTTGATTTCTTTTACAGAAAAGTGCGCATATTTCATGACTGAAATGTACTTTAGTTTTAAAAGATCTTCAGCCGAGTATATACGATAATTATTGTCCGCTCTTTTAGGAGAAATGAGTTTTTCTTTTTCATAAAAACGGATAGCGTCTTTTGATAACCCCGTTCTTTTGGCTATCTCGTTGATGGTCCATGCTGTTGTCATTGTATCGACCTCCTAGTGCAATGATAACATTGGATAGAACTCCAAGGTCAAGTAGAAAAAAAGTGATTTTATTTTGAAAAGTTCCTTGTTTTTCTATAAAGAGGAAGCTTTCTCCTTTATTTACACGCTCAAATTCGATATAATTATGGTCAGTAATAGTCAAGGGAGAAGGATGGATATTATGAACAATCAAAATACTTCTGATTTGATTGAAGCATATTTAAAGAAGATTTTGGAAGATAATAGTAAGATTGAGATTCGTCGTGCAGAGATGGCAAACCTATTCAATTGTGTCCCTTCCCAGATAAATTATGTGATCAACACTCGTTTCACGATTCAACGCGGGTATTCGGTTGAAAGTAAGCGAGGCGGGGGCGGTTATATTCGCATCGCTAAGGTTACATTATCAGACAATACACAGCTATTGGAACAAATTGAAAAGTTTATTGGTGATCAGCTGTCAGAAAAAGATGCACTGATTTTTGTTCAGAAATTATATGAAGAAAAAGTCGTTACAAAGCGCGAGGGAAATATTATGCTGGCGGCTTTAGGTAAGAATGTACTTGGAAAATTTGGCGCTAAGGAAGATTTTTTACGGGCTCAATTGATGTATGCCTTTTTGGAACGCTTGAGCTATGAGGAGGAATAGTTATGGATGAGTTATTTACAGATAGCGCCAAGGCAGTTTTAGCCATTGCGCAAGAAGAAGCGAAGTACTTCAGACATCAATCAGTAGGGTCTGAGCATTTATTACTTGCTTTAGTCATTGAGTCAAAAGGGATTGCAGGAAAAACACTGCGACAACTGAATGTTGACAAAAATGATATACGAGAAGAAATTGAACATTTAATGGGGTATGGTGTAGTGAAATCTTACCCTAAAGGTGCGTATTTACCATACTCTCCTCGTGCAAAACAAATTTTTGCTTATTCCGGAGAAGAAGCAAAACGTTTGGGTGCACCAAATATTGGGACGGAACATTTGTTATTGGGCTTGTTGAGAGATGAAGATATTCTCGCGTCACGTATTTTAGTAAATTTAGGCTTGAGCTTAATCAAGATCAGACAATTGCTGATGAAAAAAATTGGAGTCAATGATCCTCAAATGGCAATGTCTGGGAATAAGAGAAAGAATCAAAAAGGTGGGGCGCCAAAAGGTGGTACACCAACATTGGATTCTTTAGCAAGAGATTTAACGAAGTTAGCAAGAGAAAACAATCTCGATCCAGTCGTAGGACGTTCTGATGAAGTAAGGCGTCTCATTCAAATTCTGAGCAGACGGACAAAGAATAATCCTGTTCTAGTTGGAGAACCGGGTGTAGGTAAAACAGCTATCGCTGAAGGATTAGCGCAAAAAATCGTTAATGGTGAAGTGCCAAAAGCAATGCATGAAAAACGGTTGATGATGTTGGATATGGGTGCATTGGTAGCTGGTACAAAATATCGTGGGGAATTCGAAGACCGACTGAAAAAGGTCATTGATGAAATTTATCAGGATGGTCAGGTTATTCTATTTATTGATGAGCTGCATACCTTGATTGGTGCTGGTGGAGCAGAAGGTGCAATCGATGCTTCGAATATTCTGAAACCAGCGTTGGCTCGTGGTGAACTGCAAACAATTGGTGCAACGACCTTGGACGAATACCAAAAATACATTGAGAAGGATTCTGCATTGGAACGAAGATTTGCTCGTGTGCAAATTGATGAGCCAACACCGGAAGAAGCAAATGAAATTCTTAAGGGGTTACGTTCGAGATACGAGGCCCATCATGGGGTGGAGATCACAGATGAGGCTCTGCATGCGGCCGTACAGCTTTCTGTTCGTTATATCAACTCTCGCCAGCTGCCGGATAAGGCAATTGATTTAATGGATGAATCAGCAGCGAAGGTTCGTTTGGACTTGGCGGATGAACCATCAGCAGTCAATTCTCTACGAAATGAAATTCAAGAGCTAGCAGATGAAAAAGAAGAAGCGATTCATGAGCAGTCTTTTGAAAGTGCGGCTAGATTGAGAACCAAAGAAAAGAAATTACTTAAGAAGTTGGAAAATCTTCTTCTTTTAGAACAAAAAGAGGCTTCCGGATATACTAATAGAGTCACAGAAGAAGATGTGGCATCCGTGGTTTCACAGTGGACAGGTGTGCCGCTACAACAGCTAGAGAAGAAAGAAAGCGAACGATTGATGGAGCTTGAAGCGATTCTTCATCATCGAGTGGTTGGTCAGGACGAAGCTGTCAAAGCAGTGTCCAGCGCTATTCGTAGAGCGAGAAGTGGCTTGAAAGATCCAAATCGTCCAATTGGTTCCTTTATGTTCTTAGGGCCAACCGGTGTAGGTAAAACGGAACTGGCGAAAGCATTGGCTGAAACGATGTTTGGTAGTGAAGATGCACTGATCAGAGTAGATATGTCAGAATTCATGGAGAAATATAGTACCAGCCGATTGATTGGTTCACCTCCAGGATATGTGGGCTATGAAGAAGGCGGCCAGCTGACGGAGAAAATTCGTCAAAAACCTTACTCAGTTATTTTGTTGGATGAGGTGGAAAAAGCCCATCCAGACGTGTTTAATATTCTATTACAAGTGTTGGACGACGGTCATTTGACTGATTCTAAAGGCCGCAAAGTTGATTTTAGAAATACAATTTTGATCATGACGTCGAATATTGGTGCTACGGCGATTCGTGAAGAAAAGAATGTCGGCTTTAATGTACAGGATTTGACGAAAGATCACAATGCCATGCAGAAACGGATTTTAGAAGAGTTGAAGAAAGCTTTCCGTCCGGAATTCCTGAATCGTATCGATGAAACCATCGTTTTCCGTTCTCTGGATCAGGATGAGATTCATGAAATCGTGAAGATCATGAGTAAAGCGATCATCACTCGTATGACCGAGCAGGATGTTTATCTGAAAATCACTGCTGCGGCTATTGATGTCATTGGTAAGGTTGGCTTTGATCCGGAATATGGTGCCAGACCGATTCGCAGAGCCCTACAGAAAGAGGTTGAAGATCGTTTGAGTGAAGCATTGCTTTCCGGTCAGATTCATCTGGGAGATAAGGTAACGATCGGTGCCAGCAAAGGGAAAATCACCTTGAGTGTAAAGGCGCCTAAGGAAGAAAAAGAATTGCAGCCAGCCAATTAAGGCAAGAAACCTTTCTGAAACAAACAAAAATCAAATACACGATACCCTGTGATTGCAATGGTTGCTCCATTCGTAATCATGGGGTATTTCTTATCGCAGGCCGCTGGGCGTCTTGACATTCCGTGTATAGAGGCGCATGCAATATTAGAAAGTGAGTCTGTTCTAGAATGTATCACTCTGCTTTTGCAGGCTGGAATTGTTTCTATACTATCAGCAGTATCTAGAGCTTTAGTTGTTTACTTGGACTTGCTAGGTGATGGTTTAGGCAATCGTGAGTGATTAGAAACTTTGTGAAAGAATGATGAAAGTCCTTGATGCTATTGGAAAGTTTGTGAACCTGTGATACTATGAAACAGTCGCTAAAGGAGGAAATGTGATGATAGAAATTATTGCTACAGCAGAGTCGATCGATCAGGCAAAGCTGTTGCTGACTGCAGGAGTAGACACATTATATATTGGAGAAGAAACGTTTGGTCTGAGATTACCCGCTTCTTTTTCTAGAGAGGAACAACAAGTAATCATTGATTTGGCGCACGACGCTGGCAAGCAAGTGATGATTGCTGTGAACGGCATCATGCATCCGGACAAAATGAAGCTACTCCCTGAATATTTGGACTTTCTTAGAAAAGCAGCACCGGATAAGCTAGTTGTCGGAGATCCAGGCGTGATTTTCATGTTGCAGCAGAAGAGCATCGAGATTCCTTTCATTTATGATGGGGAGACGATGGTAACAAGTTCTCGTCAAATCAATTTTTGGGCGAAGAAGGGCGCTTCAGGTGCAGTTCTAGCCCGTGAAGTACCATTTGAAGAAATGGTGGCAATGTCGGAAAATCTGCAGGTTCCTGTCGAGGTACTGGTTTATGGCGCAAGCTGTATTCATCAATCAAAGCGTCCATTACTGCAAAACTACTACAATTATACGAAACTTGGTGAAGAAAAGAGCAAAGAACGTGGCTTGTTCTTATCAGAGCCTAAGAAAGAAGAGACCCATTACTCCATTTATGAGGATAGCCACGGGACGCATATTTTTGCGGACAATGATATCAACATGATGAATGAGCTAAGTAAACTCCATGAGCATGGGTATAGGACATGGAAGCTCGACGGTATTTATGCGCCGGGGGAAAATTTTGTTGAGGTCAGCAAATTATTTGTTGAAGCAAAAGCGGCTTTGGAAGCAACTTCATGGTCAGAGGAACAGGCGATAGCATGGAGCGAGCAAATTCAAACGCTGCATCCTGAAAATCGTGCACTAGATACAGGATTCTTCCATTTAGATCCAAAAGAAATCAAGTAGAAAGAAGGCATACAGAAAGATGGAAAAAGAACGAACATTGAAGCGTCCTGAGGTGCTTGCACCAGCCGGGACGCTGGAAAAACTAAAAGTAGCAATTCATTACGGCGCAGACGCTGTATATATTGGTGGAAATGCCTATGGGCTGAGAAGTCGTGCAGGTAATTTTACGTATGAACAAATGCAGGAAGGAGTGGCGTTTGCCAAGGAACACAATGCGAAAGTGTATGTTGCGGCAAATATGGTCACTCATGAAGGAAACGAAGAAGGTGCCGGAGAGTTTTTCCGTGAGTTGAGAGACTTGGGGATTTCGGCAGTGATTGTTTCTGATCCGACGTTAATCGAGATATGTGCAGAGGAAGCCCCGGGATTGCCAATCCATCTTTCAACACAGGCTTCAGCAACAAACTATGAGACTTTGGAATTTTGGAAAAATGAAGGGCTTGAGCGAGTAGTACTAGCGCGTGAAGTTTCTATGGAGGAAGTCGCTGAGATACGTAAAAATACAGATGTAGAGATTGAGGCATTTATCCATGGTGCGATGTGTATTTCTTATTCCGGCCGTTGTACGCTCTCTAACCATATGTCTATGCGAGATGCGAATCGTGGAGGCTGTTCCCAGTCTTGCCGTTGGAAATATGATTTATATGATATGCCCTTTGGGACGGAAAAACGCAGTCTGACGTCCAAGGGTGCTGTCGAAGAAGAGTTTTCTATGAGTGCGGTAGATATGTCTATGATCGAGCATATCCCGGAGCTGATCCAAAATGGTGTGGACAGTTTCAAAATTGAAGGACGCATGAAATCAATTCATTATGTATCGACTGTTGCAAATGTCTATAAAAAAGCTGTCGATTCTTATATGGCAGATCCGGAAAACTATGAATGCAAGCAGGAATGGATCGATGAGTTGTGGAAGGTGGCGCAGCGTGAGCTCTCAACGGGTTTCTATTATCACACTCCTACGGAAGAAGAGCAGTTGTTCGGACCACGAAGAAAGATTCCTGAGTATAAATTTATCGGTGAAGTGATGGCTTATGATCCTGAAACAAAAATTGCAACGATCCGTCAGCGAAATCATTTCAGTGTCGAAGATGAGATCGAATTCTATGGTCCCGGGTTCAATCACTTTTATCAAACGGTGGAAGTAATGTACAATGAAGATGGCGAGTCGATCGATCGGGCACCGAATCCGATGATGATCGTGACGATGCCGGTTGTTCAGCCAGTTTCTGTCGGTGATATGATTCGAAAGAAAAAATAATAACGTACGATCGAGGCAGAAGTATTTTGTTTAAGAAATAATGGTAAATCCTTGCATTCACATGTTGGGTTTGAGAGGCGCCTTATTTCTTAGACGATAGCTTTTGTCTCGTTCTCTTTATAGCTGGATAACTGGAATAAGCATAGAAATAAGGAGGAAGACAATGGTAAAGCATTATGATTATATCGTGATTGGCGGCGGAAGCGGCGGGATCGCGTCAGCAAATCGTGCCGGGATGTACGGCGCAAAGGTATTGCTTCTTGAAGGAGGAGTTATTGGTGGGACATGTGTCAATGTGGGCTGTGTTCCTAAAAAGGTTATGTGGCAAGCAAGCACGATGATGGAAATGATGCATCGAGATATGGCTGGTTACGGCTACGATGTTTCTGTGCAAAATTTTGATTTTCGTAAGCTCGTTCAAAATAGAGAGAGCTATATCGATTTTCTACATACAGCCTACAATCGTGGCTTGGATAGCAATCATATCGAGCGAGTACAGGCATATGGTACGTTTGTTGATGCGCAGACAATCAAGGCAGGGGATGAAACCTATACAGCACCGAATATTTTGATTGCTACTGGTGGCCGTCCGAAGAAGCTAGGGATACCAGGAGAAGAGTATGCAATCGATTCGAATGGATTTTTTGCATTGGAAGAGCTGCCGAAGCGAATCGTTGTAATCGGAGCTGGGTATGTGGCAGCAGAGTTGGCAGGAACAGTGCTGGGCTTAGGCAGTAAGACGCATTGGGCCTTCCGTAATGACCACCCGTTGCGCAGCTTTGATGATATGCTGTCAATGAAGGCTGTTGAGCACTATGAGAAGGCCGGAATGGTGATCCATCCAAATTCTGTACCGAAATTTATTGAGAAAAAAGAATCAGGTGAATTGGTTATTTGTTTTGAAAATGGCATGGATATTACAGCGGATTGTATCATTTTTGGTACCGGGAGAGAGCCGAACACAGATCAGCTTGGCTTGGAAAATACTTCTGTAGAGCTGGATGAAAAGGGCTATGTAAAGGTAGATAAATATCAGAACACTACACAGGCTGGCATTTATGCCGTGGGTGATGTTATTGGAAAGATTGATTTGACACCAGTGGCGATTGCAGCTGGACGTCGTCTTTCTGAACGATTGTTTAATGGAAAAACAGAGGAACATCTGGATTACGAGACAATCCCAACAGTGGTATTTACTCATCCGCCAATCGGGACTGTAGGATTGACCGAAAAAGAGGCTGTGGATAAGTATGGGAAAGAGCAGATAAAACTATACACTTCGAGCTTCACTCCTATGTATTTTGCGTTAGGCGAATACCGTCAAAAATGCGATATTAAGATGATCTGTGTTGGAAAAGAAGAGAAGATCGTTGGCCTTCATGCAATTGGTCTAGGTGTGGATGAGATGCTTCAGGGCTTTGCAGTTGCAGTTAAAATGGGTGCCACTAAGAAGGATTTTGATAATACTGTCGCGATTCATCCGACAGGCGCTGAAGAGTTCGTGACGATGCGTTGATGATTGATTGATATAGAGAAAAACCCCTGAGATTACGATGATCTCAGGGGTTTTTATAAATTTTTCAACTTGTCCGAGTCAAAATCTTACTAGTGATTTCGAATAACAAGTCTTTCGTGTGTAAATCATTTTCAGGTAATTTATTAATGGCCTTCAAAGCTTTTTGCGTATATTTCTCTGCCAGTTTCTGCGCGTTATCCACACCACCGAGGCTGTGGACAAGCTGATAGACTTCTTGCGTCTCCTCTGTGGATAAGTTTTCTCGCTTTTCAAGGTAAGGTAATAGTTTTTTTCTGTCTTTCTTCAATGCATATAATAGCGGCAATGAATAGACGCCTTGTTTGACGTCTTCCAGTACAGGTTTACCGATATGACCAGAAGACTGTGTATAATCTAAAATATCATCAATAATCTGAAAAGCAATTCCGATGTTTTTTCCAATTTCTCTACATTTATTCGAAAATTGATCAGAACAGCCGCTCTCATATGCACCAATAAAGCTACTAAGAGCAAACAGCTCTGCTGTTTTTCCAGAGATATTATCGATATATTGATCGATCGTCATAGAAAAATCGTAGTGGGTGTCCATTTGTCCCAGTTCTCCGGAAAGTACTTTTTCCATGCTCTTTGAATTCAGCTGAATACTTTTCAGAGAAGAAGAGTAGTCTGCTAAGAGCTTGAAACAGCAGATAAACAGGTAATCACCGGCGTAGACAGCCGTCTGGTTGCCGAACAGCGAACGGATGGTTGGCAGGTTTCTTCTGGTATCTGCATGATCGACGATATCATCGTGAACGAGAGTTGCTGTGTGAAGCATTTCAATTGATGCTGACAAGGCAATGGCCTTTTGCTCATCTTTTGTCGGTCCGAATTGAGAAAACAACAGTTGATATGCTGGGCGTAGCAGTTTTCCACCGGAGTGGATCATGGCTAAGATTGCTTGTTCAATCTCTTTGTTTTCGATTTGAATGCTGTCCTCCATAAGCTGCAGTGTTACTTCGAGTTCTTCTGCAAGTTGAGGATAAGGTGCCCACATTTGATGGATATTCATAGGATAGCTCCTTCAGTTCTTTTTAAAAAATTTCCCATTTTTGTTTGGTAGTCTGTTCGTAATCCAGTTGAAATTTCTTCAATGTCTGTACATGTTTTAACAAATAGTTCGCTGCAATTCCGATTGCAATTCCTGACAATAAGCCCAGAATTGAAAGAAATGGCAGATAGAGCATGGGTGCCCATGATTGAGCAAAAAATGAGGTAGTCAACAGCTGTCCGACATTATGAAGAAAACCACCAGCTGCGCTAATTCCAATAATACTGACCCGCTTTGGTCCGAGTTGCTTGACTAGCAGCATTCCTAAAAAGCTAAGAAATGCGCCGCTTGCACTATAGAAGAAGGTAGAAATTGTTCCGCCTAACAGCGTCGCTAGAATTAGGCGCATAGAGACCAGAAAGACAGTCTCACTCTTTTTCATCGTAAAAATGGCGATGATCGTTATTAGGTTAGCCAGTCCCAGTTTTGCTCCGGGAGCAAAGGCGAACGGGTAAGGAATCATATTCTCAAGCAAAGAAAGGATGACACCTTGAGCGACTAACATAGAAATATAGATGTTTTTTTGTAATTTTGTCATCATTGGTATAGGCAGCATCAATAGATGAGGCTGCCATCCTCATTTCCGTCGGAAGCTTCGACCGTAATAAATAAATTATGAGGCAGACAGGCAATCGGTGTCTCACCGGAATTGGAGATCCAACCGCGTCGGACACAGGCTAGGTCAGTACAGTTTGCAGTTTTTATTCGAATTCGGTCGCCGTCTACTTCAATGAGGTTATAGTCGCCATCCGAATCTTCATATTTGTATGTATAGGCAGGTGTTCCTTCCTTTAGTTCAAAAGTCTTGATGATTTTTCCATCTACCTTCAAAACAGCCTGTTTAGTTATAGATTCTGTGTCTTGCATGCTAAAAACAACAAGGGGCAGAAAAGAACCGACAGCCAAAACCACAATGATGATGACATCCCATGGCCGTATGTAGCTTTTCTTGATGAAATCTTTCACGTTCATTGTTCTTTCCTCTCCTTTGTAGTTCTTAATTTTAACATATTTGAAGAAAAAGTCAGTACAGAAAACACTGTTTATGTAACTAAGCTGCACTATTTCTCAAGAGACTACCATTAGAGAAATAGTATGAAGTTTTCGGCTTCTCTAATAAAAAACGGAGGGACAGAAGTACTTCTCTCAGAGATAAGTCGAACTTTCACGAAAACTTAAAGGAAAATTTTCTGAAATCTCTTCTTATGTTCCGGAGCTGCGTACTTCTGTCCCGACCTCTTTCTTTTACTGATTATAAGATGATGCTATTTGGTGCCATATCTGGATTTAGGTGTACCATACCACCATTTTCCTACTGTTCGTTGCACCCAAGGAATAACCCAACGGTCCAATCCTAATGCACGACCAGAGCCGTTCATTAGAGCAAATGCGACAAAGACGAACCAGATATTTACCCAGTAGAACATACCAGATAAGCTGAATGCTGCAACCAATCCAATTGTCGCTGCACTACATAACCAAGTGAATAAACCAGCAATTAGTGCTAAGGCAATCAGGATTTCAACGATTGTCATAAATTTCTGGAAGAATAATGCAACTTCCTGATTTGGCATCATGAACTTCATCACGCTTTCGAACCATTTTGGCATGTGATCGAATACGAGCATTGGTTCTTCTCCATAAGCATAGTTCAATCCGAAGTGAGCGGCTTGCGCTACTGTTTCAGTAGCAGTATCAGCGGCACCACTTGCAGCAGTTGTTGCATCAGCTGCTGCAGATGCGCCTGTCGTAGCTTGTTCTTGCAGCCACGGGAATGGGAAGACAACTGTATCAGAGAACCATGAGCCTTCACCGAACCACGTACCAGGTTTCAGGTATTCACCATTACCAACGACTTTCTTTGCAGCTTCGACAAACCACATTAGCCCATAGAAAACACGTAGAGGAACGCTCCATAGGATGTTGCCGTAACGAGAAGAATGTCCTCTTGCTACATTACGATCGTCTTTAATATGGAAAAACTCATGCATCATGTATTGGAACATATAGTAGCCTGAACGAATATCGAAGAAATATTTCAGATTGACGATATGCTTCATAATGATAGCTAAAAATCCGCTTAAGTGAATCTTATCAAATAGGTTTGCAACGCCCCATTTTGAGCCGATAGAAACCATGAAGCCTTGATAATTTCCTTTGAATTTATGCTTTTCGCCGCCTTTGATACCAGCAACGATATTTGCAGCTGCAGTGTGTCCAGTTTGTTCAGCAGCTTGAACGATTTGTGGTGTTGGTGTATCAGGAAACTCTTCGTAATAAACCAAGTCACCAATGATATAAATGTTTTTGTCTTCATATCCTTTTGCTTGCATGAACTCGTTGGCAATCAAACGATTGCCACGTGCTGCTTCCAGACCGAAATCAGCAGCATCAGTAGTCGCTTTAACACCAGCAGTCCAAATAAGGGTATGCGTAGGTATTTGTGTACCATCTTTTAATTTGATGTGTTCCGCTGCAACTTCCACGATAGGAGAGTTCTTCAACAGTTTAACCTGTTTTCTTTCCATGTAACGTTCTGCTTTCGCTGCGTCGTTACGTGTCAGCATGTTCAAGATTGTAGGCATTGCTTCGACGACCATCAAAGTAATTTCATTTGGATCGATTTTTGTTTCTTTAGCCAAACGGTCTTTCCAATCGATCAGCTCACCAATCATTTCGATCCCTGTAAATCCAGAACCACAGACAACAAATGTCAGCATAGCTTTTCGAACCTCAGCATCTGGTTCAATAGCTGCTTTTTGAACAGTTTTCTCGATATGTTCACGAATTCTTACAGAATCTTCGAACGACCACAAAGTGAAGCCGTTCTCTTTAACGCCTGGTGTACCAAAGTCGTTTGGCTCGCCACCCATACCGATGACTAGTTGGTCAAACTCATAAGATCCCAGTTTTGTTTTAACAATTTTTTTGTCTTTATCGATTCCAGTTACAGTATCTGTGACAAGTGTAACATTCTTTTTGCGTGAGAATAGTCGTTGCAAATCATATTGGATTGCACTTGGTTCTACGCGGCCGCCTGCCACCTCGTGCAGCTCCGTCATCATAGTGTGGTAAGAATGACGGTCGATCAAAGTGATCTCTACATCATCCTTTTTTAGCTTTTTGGCTAAAAATTTGGTTGCTGACACTCCAGCATACCCAGCACCTACAACGACAATTTTTTGCTTTGTCATTGGTAATCCGCTCCTTAAAAATATAAAAGTATAATTGATCATAATTTCGCAATCGAATTCATTATATAGCGACTTTAGCCTTTTGTCTAATACCAATTCTTATAATGAATCAAATAACTGATTTCAGATTAAAATAGTATGAAAATGTGATAAGTTTTACGAATTATTCTAATGTGTAGTTGACAGAAAAAGATAATTCGTTAGAATGTTAATTGAATCACAAAGTTTTTGTGAAAAAATTTGTGACTATATGGCTATTACTGAATCAGTACTTGCACAAAGAATAACTGTTATCAATAAGGATTCTTCGTTGTCTGGCTTGCTTAAGTAGTATTCATATGATGAACATTGTCGAGCCCTTTCTCTCATGAGAAGTGATTATGGACGATTATTTGGGTAATAGAATCGTTGCTTCTTGTGGTGGTTTTAACAGAGTTCATACAAAACAAAAGTATTATACAAGGAAAAGGTGGAAAAAAATGAAAGCGAACAAATTTATCAAGAGCTTTGCGGCAATCGCATTAACAACAGTAGTCTTAGCTGCGTGTGGATCTGACAACAAGGATACTGCGGATTCGTCAAGTGCATCATCAACAGCAGCGTCTTCTTCAAAAACGGAAGAATCTTCAACTGAAGCTGTGAAAGAAGCAGGCGGAGATTTGCAGGATGGTACGTATAAGTTAGAAGAGAAAAACTATTCTAATGATTACCGTGTATCATTTGAAATTACTGTAAAAGACGGGAAAATCGTAGAATCTAAGTATGACAACATCAATGAAGCCGGTGAATCAAAAGTTGATAACGCAGACTATAATAAAAATATGAAAGATAAAGCTGGCGTAAGTCCAGAAGAATTTATTCCTAAATTCAATGAAGAGCTTGTTGCAAAGCAATCACCTTCTGATATCGATGTTGTATCTGGCGCGACACATTCATTTGAGTCATTCCAAAACTATGCACAACAATTGATTCAAGCGGCTCAAGCTGGCAATACTGAAACAATTGAAATCGACAATGGCGCTGACCTGAAAGATGGTTCATATACATTGAAAGAGAAAAACAACTCAAATGGGTACCACACAGAATTTACGATTGTTGTAAAAGATGGCAAGGTAGCTGAATCTAAGTATGACAATGTGGATGATGAAGGCAAATCAAAACAAGATGATACTGAATACAACGAAATGATGAAAGACAAAGCTGGTACAGATCCATCTGAATTCATTCCAACCTTCAACGAAGAGTTTGTTAAAGCGATGGGTGAAGAAGACGGTTCTCCTGCCGGAATGGATGTTGTAACTGGTGCAACTCATAGCTTCCATTCATTTGTTATCTATGCAGAACAGTTGATCAATGCTGCTGAAAAAGGCGATACAGCTGAAATCACTGTTGACAACATTGTAATGAAAAAATAAGAACGTATGATGGAAATGTCTGTCTATCCTATACAGATAATGAGCAGGCATAGAAATATAATAGTTCTAAAAAAGTAGCTGGCAGGACAATTTTCACTTGAATGATTGTCCTGCTTTTTTTGTTCGGAATAAATGGGGATATAGATTTCGGGATTCCCCTAAAAGGATGGCTGACAATTTACATAGTTCCACCAAATAAGAAGAGATTTTGCTAGTGAAATCTGATATTCTGCATTATACTTGAAAGTGTTTTGTTAAATGGAAGAAATAGATTTGTTGAATAGATTTTGATAAGGACGTGGTATAACAATGAGAAACCGACGACTATGGGCAGCCTTTAGTTTACTGTTTGTTTTAGTACTGGTAATTGCCGGTTGTTCAAGCAATCAGAAAGAAGAAAGTAAGGTAAATAAAGAGCCGTACTCAAAGCAGGAGCTATTACTGGGGACGTATGTGCAGATACGGATTTACGATGATGGGAAAAAGGATGTTTTGGATCAGGCCTTTGATCGAATCAAAAAACTGGGGGATGAAATCACTGTTAATGAATCCGGCTCAGAAATCGATGCAATCAATGAAAAAGCCGGGATTGAGCCAGTCAAGGTTTCCGATGATGTTTATACATTATTGAAACGCGCATATGAGTATAGTGAGGACTCCAACGGTGGTTTTGATATGGCGATCGGTCCAATTACTCAGTTGTGGCATATTGGCTTTGATGATGCCCGAAAACCATCACAGGAAGAAATCGATCAAGCATTGAAGCTGGTTGATTATCATAAAGTCGTATTAGATGATAAAGAAAAGACGGTTTATCTTGAAGAAAAAGGGATGGCGCTCGATCTTGGGGCTATCGCTAAGGGCTATATCACTGACGAAGTAGTAGAAGTGTTGAAGGACAATGGCGTAACGACAGCAATCATCGACCTCGGCGGGAATGTGTATGTTTTAGGGCACAGTCCAAGAGGAGAGGACGAGGACTGGAATGTCGGGATTCAAGACCCAAATAAAGCGAGAAATACCGTGATCGGTACGGTGAAAGAACGGGATAAAACATTAGTGACTTCCGGTATCTATGAACGATATCTGAAAGTCAATGGGGAAACCTACCATCATTTGTTTGATCCGACAACAGGCTATCCTTTTGATAATGATATTGCCGGTGTAACAATTATTACTAATAAGTCCATCGATGGGGATGGCTTGTCTACGGCTGTATTTTCTATGGGTGTGAAAAAAGGATTGGAATACGCAGAAGGACTGAAAGATGTGGATGTGATTTTTGTAACGAAGGACGATAAGGTTTATGTCAGCAAAGATATAGAAGAGACCTTTGTACTGGGAGAAGATTCCGGCTATACCATGGGGGATCGTTCAGAATTGGAGTAAGGGGCAAAGTGTATGACAATAAAGGTGTTTTTAGAAATAGTGGAGATTCGTACCAAACTTGCTAGTCTGTTTCCTTTTTTTGTGGGTGTATTATTTTCGATCGCTTACTTTGATCAGGTTTCATGGGTGCACACGTTGCTATTTTTTGTAGGAATGGTCGTCTTTGATATGGCGACAACAGCAATCAATAATTATATGGACTTCCATAAAGCAAAATCAGAAGCATATAAATATGAAGAAAATATCATCGGTGTTTCCGGTGTGTCCCCACTATTGGTGAGGAATATGATTTTTGGAATGATTGGTTTCACAGCGGTAATTGGTTTGGTTCTGGCGATTCAGACAGGCTGGCTGCTTCTGTTTATGGGTGGTGTGTGTTGCTTGATTGGGATTTTTTATACATTTGGTCCGATCCCTTTGTCCCGGATGCCGTTAGGGGAAGTGTTCAGTGGTGTGACAATGGGGCTGGGGATTTTTGCAATGACGGTTTATCTGAATGTGGGACAAAATCCACCCTTTTATCTGGATATATCGTTTATAAAAGGAACCTTTGCCTTGACGGGAAATATCTGGCAAACATTGGCTGTTGTTTGGGCATCATTGCCTATGGTGTTGACGATCGCCAACATTATGCTTGCGAATAACCTGCGGGATTTGGATACGGATATAGAAAATCATCGATACACATTAGTCTATTATATTGGGCGTAAAAAAGGTGTGTTGTTATTTCAGCTATTGCAGCTGTTTTGCTATGCAGTAATCTTATTAGGGATGCTATTTGGCGTATACGACTGGCCGATTCTACTCGTGCTACTTTCTTTTCCGAAAATCCGAAAAAATCTGCAGCAGTTCAAAAAGGAATTGCCACAGCCGAAAAGCTTCCGTTTTTCTATCAATAATCTGATACTGTTCAACGGCAGCTATTTGATTGGTTTATTAGCTATGATTATTTTGAACAAATTTTCGTAAAATTTTTTCTGCAACTATTGAAGTATGTTGTTTGGAAAAAAATAGTCGAAACAAATGACATCCTCCCTGAAAGGTTCCTTATGGCAGCTTTTCAGGGTGGATGTTTGATTTTGTCTCTATTTAATACTGCTTAGACTTATTTCACCGGAGGATAGTATCTTTTGTGCTCCGGTTTTTAGTCGAACAATCAGCTCACCTTGTTCGGTGATTGTTTCGGCGGTTCCTTGAAACTGTGTTCCGGCTTGTGTGAAGGTGACTTCTTTTCCGAGAACAAAGGATTTTTTTCGATAGTAATCAAGAAAATCTGTATTATTTTGGCTTAGGATTTCGTAGAATCGGTTCCAGATCGCCGCAATCAGTTCATTTCTAGTAAGTGTCGGTTGTCGGTCGCTAAATAGAGAAGTTGCCTTCTCTTGGATATCCGCTGGGAATTCTTCCTGCCGGATGGAAAAATTGATTCCCATGCCGATGACGATATTGGTAATTTGACCGGATTCAACGTCACTCATTGCTTCTGATAGGATGCCGCAGATTTTCTTTCCGTCTTTATAGATGTCATTGACCCATTTGATTTCCAGAGAAATTCCTGTCATCGCCTCAGTCGCCTCTGCGATAGCAACGGCCATAATGATCGTGTATTGGGCCATCTCTTCAAAGCTTTGATTGGGGCGTAGTAAAATGCTCATGTAGATGCCACCGCCTTCGCTGGCGAAAAAAGGACGACCGAATCGGCCTTTGGGCGCTTCTTGCATGTCTGCGATGACTAAGGTATTTTCAGCTTCGCCGTTGAGCGCTGCAAGCTTGGCATCTTTCATCGTTGAAGCAGAAGAGCTGAGTAGCTTGATTGCCAGTTCAGGCGTCTCTTTTGCAAGGCGTAGGCGTATGCCTTCTACGGATAAAATATCTGATGGCTGATACTGGTAGCCCTTTCGGTCACTATTGATCACATGGCCATCTTTTTTTAGCTCGTTGATGGCTTTCCAAATTGCTGTTCTTGAGACATTTAACTGCTGGGCCATTTCTTCTCCTGAAATGAAGGCGGGAGATTGCCTCATTAGCAAAGAGAGGATGCTGCTTTTTATCGTCATTTTGTCACGTCCTTAGTTGTTTTTCTTCTGTATTTTATTTAGTTCCGATAGAATAACCATTTTTATGCCGTTTCAATATGTATTTGGTAGTCATGAAAAAGCGGTGAAATAAAGTGTAAAATTCATTCCTTAGATGTATGCGTCATTCGTTTGAATTTGCTATAATTTTATCAACAACAACAGAAAAGAGGAAGACAAAAATGGAGAAAAAGCAATATGTTTGTGATAAATGTGGAAATACCCACTACGTATCAGATCAATTTCAGGCAACTGGTGGGAACTTTGCAAAGATTTTCGATGTCCAGAACAAGAAATTTATTACCGTGAGCTGCACGCGTTGCGGTTTTACTGAGCTATATAGAGGACAAACCTCAGACGGCTGGAATGTACTGGATTTCCTGATTGGCGGCTAATGAATGAAAAAAACTACGGACAAGCGTTCCAGTTGGATGCTTGTTCGTAGTTTTTTGTTTGGAATTTTTTGGTTGAGAGAATCAAACTAACAGGAGCTGGTCATCCTTCAGTTCTGTACCACTGTTTTTGTGGAACATCTCCATCAATTCATTGACCGTTAAATGTTTCTTTTCTTCTGCCGGAACATCTACGACGATGTTTCCTTGATGCAGCATAATCAGACGATTACCATACCGAATAGCATCCTCCATGTTGTGCGTAACCATAAACGCCGTCAGTTGTTGTTCTTTGATCAGTCGATCAGTCAGTTCCATAACTGTGACGGATGTTTTAGGGTCCAAAGCGGCTGTATGCTCATCCAATAAAATCAGCTCAGGCTGAATCAAGGTTGCCATCAGTAATGTGATTGCCTGACGCTGTCCGCCGGAAAGGAGCCCAATTTCGGCAGTCAGACGGTTTTCCAGATTTAGGTTCAGCTTGGCTAAGTGCTCTTTGAAAAATGCACGATCACTTTTACGAACGCCGCTACCCAGGCCGCGTTTTTTTCCACGTTTCATTGCCAGTGCCATGTTTTCTTCCACAGTCAATCTAACAGCGGTCCCCATTTTAGGGTCTTGAAAGACACGACTGATTTGTTTTGAGCGAGTCATGACTTTTTGTTTAGTGATATCTTTTTTATTCATGATCATTTTGCCTTCTTCTATAGGTAACGTGCCGGCAATACTGTTAAGCAAGGTGGATTTTCCAGCACCATTTCCACCGATGATCGTGATGAATTCCCCTTTGTTGATTGTTAGGTTGATCCCTTTCAAAACATGGTTTTCGTTAACCGTTCCTCTTTCAAAATATTGATGCAGGTTTTCAATGGTCAATACAGCTTCCATTAGCGGGCACCTCCTTTTTTAGGCAGTTTCAGTTTTTTCTGGATAAGTGGTGAAGACAGACACAACACAAGAATCAGTGCAGAGAATAATTTCAGGTCTGTCGGATCGACATTGAATTCCAGTACCAATGCCAGAATGAAGCGGTATAAAATCGCACCCACAACAATAGTGAGCATACGGGAAAATAGCGGTCTGTTTCTAAGTAATACTTCCGCAATAATGATAGAAGCCAGCCCAATAACGATTGTTCCGATTCCAGAGTTCAGATCGGCAAAGTTATTGTTTTGGATCAGTAGAGCACCGGATAACGCGATACAGCCATTGGACAGCATGTAGCCGATCATTTTCATTCGATCTGTATTGATTCCATTGGCTTGACTCATGTCGATATTATCACCCGTTGCACGAGTCGCCAAACCAATTTCTGTTTTGAAGAATAGTGTCAGCAGTCCGATTACGAGCATGACAACAACCAAACCTACGAGGATGACGCTCGTTACTTTATCAACGCCAAGCTTTTGCGCTTGAGAAAAAATCGTTTCTGCACCTAAGAGAGAAATGTTTGGTGCACCCATGATTCGGGAATTGATACTATACAAACCGGTCATAGTAATAATCCCAGCCAGTAAAGCGGGAATTTTCAGTTTTGTATGCAGAATACCCGAAACTAAGCCAGCCAACGCGCCTGCAATGAAAGCAATAATAAGGGCTAATACGGGAAGCACCAATGGATGACTTGTTAGAATCGGTTGTAGAAAGGACGGCCAGGTTTCTGGCTCTTTGACTAGTATCACGGCTGCCACCGCTCCGCCTAAAGGGAAACTACCCTCAGTTGTTAAATCGGCAATATCAAGAATACGGTAAGTCAGGAAAACACCAATTGCCAATAACGACCATAAGAGTCCCTGTGAGGTTGAAGAAAGTAAAATATCTATCAAAAAAATCAGCTTCTTTCCAATTAAGTTTATGTATAGCGCCCGGCGGGGAATGAGCATCTGAAGCCGAGGTAAAAAGAGTTTATCTCAGCTTTAGAGTTAAAAAGACACTACATATCCCCTTGGTACTCTAGCTTCCGGACAAAATTCAAAATAGGTTATTTGGGTGCTTGGATGCTTTCTGGGTCAATGTCTAAAGCTTTTGCCATATCTTCATTGACATATAGCTCTAGTTCATCCGCACTTTCAACAGGCATAGTTGCTGGTTCAGCATCGCCTTTCAGGATTTTTGCGGCCATTGCGCCTGTTTGTTTTCCTAAAGAATGATAGTCGATCCCGATAGTCGCCAGTCCACCTTCTTTTACTTGGTCGATAGAGGCAGGGACGATTGGGATTTTTTGTTCCTTCGCAACATCACCGATTACTGCGGAAGCAGAGGCGAAGGTGTTATCTGTAGGAATGTAGATGCCATCTACGTCTTTTGCCAAACTAGTCGTTACCTGTTGCACATCATTGGTTGAGTTCGCCGTCAATACTTTAACACTGACGCCTGCTTTTTTCAGCGCTTCTTCAGCTAAATCTGCTTGGATTTTCGAGTTTGCTTCACCGGCGTTATACATGATCCCGATGGTTTTAGCATCAGGTACGATGCTTAAAAGCAATTCGATTTGTTTTTCAATCGAAACCATATCTGTTGTCCCTGTGACGTTGCCGCCAGGTTTGTCATCTGATTTCACTAGTTTGGCACCGACTAGATCAGTCACTGCTGTCACGACCATGGGAATATCAGTGGTTTCGTTCAATAATGACTGAGCTGCTGGTGTTCCGATACCAAGGAGCAGTTCAGGCTTTGATTTCACCAGTTTTTCGCTCATTGATTTTAATTGTGACTGGTCATTTTGGGCGTTACTGTATTCAAACGTCACATTTTCACCTTCGGTATAGCCATTTTCAGCAAGGCCTTCTTTAAACCCTTCGTAAGCGGCGTCTAAAGAACCGTGCTCAACAGGCTGTAATACGCCGATCGTGACACTATCGCTATTGCTGCCGCTGTCTTTCTTCTCATCGTTGTTGCCACAGGCGCCAAGAACGACTGCTGCTGTTGCTAATAAACTTAATCCAATTAATTTCTTTTTCATCATTAGTTCCTCCATTTTCTTTTTTAGTCCTCAATGAAACAAAAAATCCATTTAGACAATATGCCTAAATGGATGATAAGAACAGATTAAATGCCTCTTATAGTCATAGCCACTTAGAAATATCGTCTACGCGGCTGTTTGTTCAAAACAAATTGCTCTAGCCATCATAGATACAAAAACGAGTTTGCCGTCTGTACCCATGAAGTATGAATACAAACCTATCTAAAATAGCTAAAGTAGTAACTATTCAATTGTGCGTGATTTGATAAATGTGTCATAGGAATTCTCCTCCGCAAGACTGAATTGCTCCTAGTATATACAGACAAGAGAAAAATGTCAACAGATTTTTAGAATTTTCAGACGAATTAAAGAACGATTGTTTTTCAATGTGAAATCAAAAAACAAACATATATTTAGAAAGAATGTCTATGTGTAATGAAAAGGGAATAATGAAGAATGAAGAAGGTAGTACTTTTCTATAATGAAATAGTAGAAAGTAAGGCAATAAAACACTTGACTTTTACTATAGAAGAAAGTAGAATATATAGATGCAAAAACTATCTAAAAAAATGACGAAGCAGGAGCGAAATATTGTCCGTTCCGGTTTTAAATAGGGAAACAAAAGTAGAAACACTTGATTTTTTGATCATGAGGACGTTCTATTTTTGGTTTTTTTTTGCCTAAAAACCGCAAAAAATGCTTTTTGTTACGTCAACTTAATGTTCGTAACTTAAATGTAATTTTTGGGTAGAGTTTTGACAGACTTATATCTAGAGGGGTGAAGAGCTTGGCTGGACACGTAGTAAAATACGGAAAACATCGCGAACGTAGAAGTTTCGCGCGTATCAGTGAAGTGTTGGAATTACCAAATTTAATCGAGATCCAAACAGACTCTTATCAGTGGTTTTTAGATGAAGGGTTACGCGAAATGTTTGAGGATATTCTGCCAATTGAAGATTTTCAAGGAAACCTGTCCCTGGAATTTGTAGATTATGAATTGAAAGAACCTAAGTATACTGTAGAGGAAGCACGTGCGCATGATGCAAACTATTCAGCGCCTTTACATGTGACATTGCGTTTGACAAACCGTGAAACAGGAGAAATCAAATCTCAGGAAGTATTCTTCGGCGATTTCCCGTTGATGACTGAGATGGGAACATTCATCATCAATGGTGCGGAACGTGTTATCGTTTCTCAGTTGGTGCGTTCCCCAGGCGTGTATTTCCATGGAAAAGTGGATAAAAACGGAAAAGAAGGCTTTGGCTCAACCGTTATTCCTAACCGTGGTGCATGGTTGGAAATGGAAACTGATGCAAAGGATATTTCTTATGTTCGTATCGACCGTACACGTAAGATTCCTTTATCTGTTTTAGTTCGTGCATTAGGTTTTGGTTCAGACGACACGATTTTTGAGATTTTTGGCGAAAGCGAAGGGCTTAGAAATACGATTGAGAAGGACTTGCACAAAAATGCAAGTGATTCCCGTACGGAGGAAGGTCTAAAAGACATTTATGAGCGACTCCGACCTGGCGAACCAAAAACAGCTGACAGCTCTCGTAACTTACTGACGGCTCGCTTCTTTGATCCAAAACGTTATGATCTGGCGAATGTTGGACGTTACAAAGTAAATAAGAAATTAGATTTGAAAACTCGTTTGTTGAATTTGACATTGGCGGAAACGCTGATTGATGCTGAGACTGGCGAAATTTTGGTTGAAAAAGGCACTGTCCTAACACACCAAGTAATGGAAACATTAGGCGCACATATCGACAAAGGTTTGAACAGCGTGACTTACTATCCGAGTGAAGATGCTGTGGTAACAGAGCCGATGACTGTTCAAGTAATCAAGGTGGAATCACCAAAAGATCCTGAACGTATCGTGAATGTGATCGGTAATGGCTATCCTGATTCGAGTGTGAAAACAGTTCGTCCTGCAGATATCATTGCTTCTATGAGCTATTTCTTCAACTTGATGGAAGATATCGGCAATGTAGATGATATCGATCACTTAGGAAACCGTCGTATCCGTTCTGTTGGTGAGCTTCTACAGAATCAGTTCCGTATCGGACTTGCTCGTATGGAGCGTGTGGTTCGTGAAAGAATGTCGATTCAAGATACTGAAACACTGACACCGCAACAGTTGATCAATATTCGTCCTGTTGTAGCAAGTATCAAAGAATTCTTTGGTTCTTCTCAGTTGTCACAGTTCATGGACCAAACCAACCCATTGGGTGAGTTGACGCACAAACGTCGTCTATCTGCCTTGGGACCTGGTGGGTTGACACGTGACCGTGCCGGATATGAAGTTCGAGACGTTCACTATTCCCACTATGGCCGTATGTGTCCGATCGAAACACCTGAAGGTCCAAATATTGGACTGATCAATAGCTTATCAAGCTATGCGAAAGTCAATAAATTTGGGTTTATCGAAACACCGTATCGTCGTGTGGATCGCGCTACTGGTCAAGTAACCAGTGAAGTGGATTACCTGACAGCAGACACGGAAGACCATTACATCGTAGCTCAGGCGAATTCTAAGCTGAACGAAGATGGCACATTTGCGGAAGATGTCGTAATGGCACGTCTGCAAAGTGAAAACTTGGAAATTGCGATCGACCAAGTCGATTACATGGATGTATCACCAAAACAGGTAGTTGCTGTAGCGACAGCTTGTATCCCGTTCTTGGAAAATGATGACTCCAACCGTGCCTTGATGGGTGCGAACATGCAGCGTCAGGCTGTTCCTTTGATTCAACCTCGTTCTCCATTTGTCGGAACTGGGATGGAATACAAAGCAGCGCATGACTCAGGTGCTGCCCTGTTATGTAAACATGATGGTGTTGTAGAATTTGTTGATGCTTCTGAAGTCCGTGTCCGTCGTGACAATGGCGCTTTGGATAAATATATGGTAACAAAATTCCGTCGTTCCAATTCAGGAACAAGTTATAACCAACGTCCAATCGTGACACTTGGCGAAAAAGTCGAGCGCGGGGACATTCTGGCTGACGGACCATCTATGGAAGAAGGGGAAATGGCTTTAGGACAAAACGTTCTGGTCGGCTTCATGACATGGGAAGGGTATAACTATGAGGATGCGATCATCATGAGTCGTCGTCTGGTGAAGGATGACGTATATACATCTATCCATATTGAAGAATATGAATCAGAAGCTCGTGATACAAAATTAGGTCCTGAAGAAATTACTCGTGAGATTCCAAACGTTGGTGAAGATGCTCTGAAAGATCTTGACGAAATGGGAATCATTCGTATTGGTGCGGAAGTAAAAGATGGCGATTTACTAGTAGGTAAAGTGACACCTAAGGGAGTTACAGAACTATCTGCAGAAGAACGCCTGTTGCATGCGATCTTTGGTGAGAAAGCACGTGAAGTTCGTGATACATCACTACGTGTCCCTCACGGTGGTGGCGGTATCGTTCACGACGTGAAAATTTTCACTCGTGAAGGCGGCGATGAGCTGTCTCCTGGTGTGAACATGCTGGTTCGTGTCTATATTGTTCAAAAACGTAAGATCAACGAAGGGGACAAAATGGCCGGACGTCACGGAAACAAAGGGGTTGTTTCCCGCATCATGCCGGAAGAAGATATGCCATTTTTACCTGACGGAACACCGATCGATATCATGTTGAATCCACTAGGGGTACCATCACGGATGAATATCGGACAGGTATTGGAGCTGCACTTAGGTATGGCTGCCCGTCAATTAGGTATTCATGTTGCGACTCCTGTATTTGATGGAGCAAATGATGATGATGTATGGGAAACTGTTCGTGAAGCTGGTATGGCTAGCGATGCGAAGACCGTTCTTTACGACGGACGTACAGGAGAACCATTTGATAACCGAATTTCTGTCGGTGTGATGTACATGATCAAACTTGCCCACATGGTTGATGATAAACTGCATGCTCGTTCAATCGGACCTTACTCACTGGTTACACAACAACCATTGGGTGGTAAAGCACAGTTCGGTGGACAGCGTTTTGGTGAGATGGAAGT
This sequence comes from Enterococcus sp. 9E7_DIV0242, assembly GCF_002140975.2. NCBI lineage: Bacteria > Bacillati > Bacillota > Bacilli > Lactobacillales > Enterococcaceae > Enterococcus > Candidatus Enterococcus clewellii. The sequence continues at coordinate 2,571,460 of NZ_CP147247.1, read as the reverse complement.
ATGGGCACTGGAAGCTTACGGTGCTGCTTATACGCTTCAAGAAATCTTAACTTATAAATCAGATGACGTTGTCGGACGTGTGAAAACATATGAAGCTATCGTTAAAGGTGAGCCAATTCCAAAACCAGGCGTACCGGAATCATTCCGCGTATTGGTGAAAGAGTTGCAGTCACTTGGTCTGGATATGCGTGTCCTTGATATCGAGGAACAAGAAATTGAATTGCGTGACATGGATGATGACGACGATGATTTGATCACTGTCGATGCATTAACGAAGTTTGCTGAACAGCAGTCCGCAAAACAATTAGAAAAAGAAGCGGCAGCAGCGAAAGAAGCAGCTGAAGCAGAAGTTGTTCAAAGTATAGAAACTGCCGAAGACCGTCAAGACTAATAAGAATAAGCCTGGAAAAGGATGCAGTATTTAAATTTTTCAGCTATATCTTAGGTATTCAATTACTGATGATTTAGATTTTTGATCGAGGTTGTGACAAAAAGCATTTCGCTCTTTGTCACGATCTGGTCTGGAAGATAGTCTATCAGCCGGCTTTATGAGCTGATTTTTCGATAGAGAGCTGTTCGGTAATCTGTCTGGTTTTTCCTAAAATCACTTGTTTAGCTTTTCGCTGTCTAGCTCCACGAGTCAACCCAACCGACGATAAGTCAAATGAGTTTGATGGCTCGTTCAGCTTTTCATTGTCTAGCTCTACGAGTCAACTCTATCGACAATAAGTCAAACGAACCTCAAGATAAAGAGCATCTTGTGTTTCGTTCGAGCTTATTGCTCAGGAGTTAGGCGACTCGTTTAGCTTTTCCTATTAAGAAATGGAGGGAACCCCTTTTGATCGATGTAAATAAATTCGAGAGCATGCAGATCGGCTTAGCTTCGCCTGAGAAGATCAGAAGCTGGTCGTACGGGGAAGTAAAAAAACCTGAAACGATTAACTATCGTACTCTTAAGCCTGAACGTGAAGGCTTGTTCTGTGAACGGATTTTCGGTCCTACCAAAGACTGGGAATGTGCTTGTGGAAAATATAAACGTATTCGTTACAAAGGTATCGTCTGTGACCGATGTGGTGTAGAAGTGACTCGTTCTAAAGTTCGTCGTGAACGTATGGGTCATATCGAATTAGCTGCACCTGTTTCACATATCTGGTACTTCAAAGGTATTCCGTCTCGTATGGGTCTTGTTTTAGATATGAGTCCCCGTGCGCTGGAGGAAATCATCTATTTTGCTTCTTATGTTGTAATCGATGCAGGCGATACAGGCTTGGAGAAAAAACAACTGCTGACAGAGCGTGAGTATCGTGAAAAACGTGACCAGTATGGTCAAGGATTCTCAGCTGCAATGGGTGCAGAAGCAATCAAACAGTTACTAGATGCTGTTGATCCTGATAGTGAAGTTACTTCATTGAAGGAAGAGCTGAAAACAGCTCAAGGACAAAAGAGAACACGTGCAATCCGCCGTTTGGATATTCTGGAAGCGTTCCGCGCCTCTGGCAATCTGCCGAGCTGGATGGTCATGGATGTTATCCCAGTTATTCCTCCGGATCTTCGTCCGATGGTTCAATTGGAAGGTGGACGTTTTGCAACAAGTGATTTGAACGACTTATACCGTCGTGTAATCAACCGTAACAACCGTCTGAAACGTCTATTGGATCTGAATGCACCAAGTATCATTGTTCAAAATGAAAAACGGATGCTTCAAGAAGCGGTTGATGCGTTGATCGATAATGGTCGTCGTGGTCGTCCTGTTACTGGACCGGGTAACCGTCCATTGAAATCTCTTTCTCATATGTTGAAAGGGAAACAAGGACGTTTCCGTCAGAACTTGCTAGGTAAACGTGTTGACTATTCTGGTCGTTCAGTTATCGTAGTAGGACCAAACTTGAAGATGTATCAGTGTGGTCTACCGAAAGAAATGGCGATCGAGCTGTTCAAACCATTCGTTATGCGTGTATTGGTTCAACGCGAAATTGCAACGAATATCAAGAATGCAAAACGTAAAATTGAGCGTGGTGAAGATGAAGTATGGGATATTCTGGAAGAAGTTATTCAAGAACATCCAGTTTTACTGAACAGGGCACCTACATTGCACAGACTGGGTATCCAAGCATTTGAGCCAGTATTGGTCGAAGGGCGTGCTATTCGTCTGCATCCATTGGTTTGTGAAGCGTATAATGCCGATTTCGATGGAGACCAAATGGCGGTCCATGTACCGTTGAATGAAGAAGCTCAAGCAGAAGCACGTATGCTGATGCTAGCTGCTCAAAACATCTTGAATCCGAAAGATGGAAAACCAGTTGTAACACCGTCTCAGGATATGGTCTTGGGTAACTACTACTTGACGATGGAAGAAGAAGATCGTGAAGGTGAAGGTATGGTCTTCCGTGATATGAACGAAGCTGTACTGGCATGGCGTAATGGTTATGTCCATCTACATTCTCGTATCGGTGTTCAAACAACGTTATTGGGTGACAAACCGTTTACAGACTGGCAAAAAGAACGTCTGTTGATTACTACTGTAGGGAAGATTATTTTCAATGAGATCATGCCTATAGAGTTCCCTTACTTGAATGAACCGACAGATTACAACTTGACTGTTCAGACACCGGATAAATACTTTGTGGAAGCTGGAACAGATGTCCCAACTTACATTAAAGAGCAAGAACTGGTTCTGCCGTTCAAGAAGAAAAACCTTGGAAATATCATTGCAGAAGTCTTCAAGAGATTCCATATCACTGAAACTTCTAAAATGCTTGACCGTATGAAAGACCTTGGATACAAGCATTCTACGCATGCCGGTATTACCGTTGGTATCGCTGATATCAGTGTTCTTAGTGAAAAAGAAGAAATTATTGATACAGCACATAAACAAGTAGAAACAATTACGAAACAATTCCGCCGTGGTCTAATTACAGATGACGAGCGTTATGAACGTGTTATTGCTGTTTGGAACGGTGCAAAAGACGAGATCCAGTTGAAACTGATTGAAAGTATGGATGCAAAAAATCCAATCTTCATGATGTCAGATTCCGGAGCCCGTGGTAACATCTCCAACTTTACTCAGCTTGCTGGGATGCGTGGATTGATGGCCGCACCAAACGGACGTATCATGGAATTGCCGATCATCTCGAATTTCCGTGAAGGACTATCTGTCTTGGAAATGTTTATCTCTACCCATGGAGCCCGTAAAGGGATGACCGATACAGCCTTGAAGACAGCCGATTCAGGTTACCTGACTCGTCGTCTGGTTGATGTGGCACAGGATGTAATCATTCGTGAGGACGACTGTGGAACAGATCGTGGTCTGGAAATCGCAGCAATCAAAGAAGGCAATGAAATCATCGAAGCACTGGAAGAACGTCTGTTGGGTCGTTATACGCGTAAGGCTATTCTAAACCCTGAAACAAAAGACGTGATCATCGGTGCGGATGAATTGATTACAGAAGATATTGCGAAAGAAATCGTTGATGCTGGTGTTGAAAAAGTAACGATTCGTTCCGTATTTACATGTAACACGAAGCATGGTGTATGTAAACACTGTTACGGACGTAACTTGGCAACTGGTTCAGGCGTTGAAGTCGGAGAAGCAGTTGGTACGATTGCCGCTCAGTCTATCGGAGAACCAGGTACACAGCTTACAATGCGTACATTCCATACCGGCGGGGTTGCCGGGGACGATATCACTCAAGGTCTGCCCCGTGTACAGGAAATCTTTGAAGCCCGTAATCCGAAAGGTCAAGCGGTCATCACAGAAGTTACCGGTGAAGTTATCGATATTTCTGAAGATCCTGCAACACGTCAAAAAGAAGTAACGATCAAAGGGAAAACAGATACTCGTACGTATACTGTTCCATATACTGCCCGCATGAAGGTGGCAGAAGGAGATACGATCCACCGTGGTGAGCCGTTGACAGAAGGATCGATCGATCCGAAGCAATTGCTTCAGGTTCGCGATGTTTTATCAGTGGAAAACTACCTGCTGCGTGAAGTACAACGTGTTTACCGTATGCAAGGGGTGGAAATCGGCGATAAGCATATCGAGGTAATGGTTCGCCAAATGCTTCGTAAAGTCCGTGTCATGGACCCAGGTGATACAGAAATCTTGCCGGGAACATTATTGGATATTGCTGAATTTAAAGACCGTAACTACGATACATTGGTAGCCGGTGGCGTTCCTGCGACAAGTCGTCCAGTATTACTTGGTATCACGAAAGCCTCTCTGGAAACGAACAGCTTCTTATCTGCTGCGTCCTTCCAGGAAACAACTCGTGTACTGACAGATGCTGCGATTCGTGGGAAGAAAGATCCTCTGCTTGGTTTGAAAGAAAATGTTATCATCGGTAAGATCATCCCTGCTGGTACAGGTATGGCTCGTTACCGTAACATGGAACCAAAAGAGGTGAAGGTAGCTAGCGAGAATGTGTACAGTATCTCTGATATTGAAGCGCAGATGGCTGCAGAAGATGCATTAAATGAGTTGAATAAATAAGAAGACTGGTGAAAGCCAATAGTTTCTTATAATAGAAAAGCCATTCGATTGAATCGTTAGATTCGGTCGAATGGTTTTTTGCTTTGTAAATAGGTTTATTTCATGATCTTCCTTAATGCAAAGGACAGGGCGAACCAAAGGAACACGCTGAGAATGATCGTGATGAGCCAGCCGGAAGTATTGTTTTCCAAAGGTAACGGCATGTTCATTCCGAAAAAACCGGTAATGATTGTGGGTATCGTCAGTAAAACAGAAAGGACTGTTAGGATGCGCATCCCTTCATTCAGGTTGTTGTTCAAAATATTGGTATAAGTACCCGAAAGCTGTTGCAAAATTTGGGAGGACAGTTGGGTCATCTCAACTAACTGTTTTGCTTCAATCACTACATCTTCCAGTTCTTCTTTTTCAATATCTGATAACCCTTTGTAGAGTTGATGGGTTTTGACCTGCTCCAATAGCACAACATTCTGTTTAGAGGCGGAAACGAAATAGACGATCCCTGTCTCTAAATCAGATAATAGCAACAGGTTTTGCTTGCTGGTCTTTTCTTTTAATTTATCATTTACTTTTTTTCGTCCGGCGTTCATTTCCTCGATATAAGGGAAAAAGAAATCAGTGACTAAGAATAAACTACTGAACAAAAATTTGAAAAGGGTGATGTCCGGGTTTCCATCTAAGTATCTTTCCATTGCAGAAACAACGTACTGATTTTTTTTATTTGTGATTGTGATGAAGCGATTGTCTTTGATGATGAATGTCATCGGGATGGTTTCATAGTGATTATCGATCTTTTGTCGATTTGGTACATTGAAGATAAGAACAAAAGTGTTTGTTTTTGCTTCATAATCTAAATGCGCCCGCTCATTCTTATCCAAAGAATATTCGACGATTTCATCATCGATCCCGTATTCGGTATACAGCTTCTTCAGTTCCTCTTTATCCTCGGTATTTATAGTCGTCCAGCTATTTTGTTTGTTATTAAATAATGTTTTTTTGATCATATTTTTTCCTCCTGCTACGATATGAAAGCCATCCATAGTGTACCAGTCTTTAAAAAGAAAAGACAAGAGGAAAAACCATTACGTGTAAATTTACTTGTATGAGAGGTGGTTTAGCCATAGAATAGGAACTGATAGTATGAAGAAATCAGAGAGAAATGTTCGAAAGATTTTTTTCTGGCAATAGTAATGGTAGATAGGTAAGAGCATCAATGATTGGAGGAGTGGATATGCGTATTTTGATTGCGCCGGATTCTTTTAAGGAAAGCTTGTCCGCCATGGAGGCAGCACGAATCATCCAGAGAGGGTTCAAAAAAAGTTTTCCAGCAGCTGAATATGACTTGTTGCCTGTCGGTGATGGCGGGGAAGGGACGGTTGCCGCTCTTTCTGCGAATATGGGATTGAGCTCTGCAAGTAAGACAGTAACGGGGCCCTTCGGTGAAGAAATAGCTGTTTCTTATACTACCGATGGGCAAATAGCTCTAGTTGAGATGGCGGCTTTGGTGGGGCTGCAGGATATACCGAAAGAAAAAAGAGCGCCGCTAAGCCTATCAACAAGAGGGTTAGGGGAGTTGATTCTATTGTTGGCGGAAGACGGAATCAAACAGCTGTTCATTGGTGTCGGAGGCAGTGCGACAAATGATGGGGGAATCGGGATGGCTGAGGGCTTGGGCTATAGGTTTTTGGATGAGGCCGGGAATCAGCTGGAAGCGATAGGAGAGAATCTTGGTAACGTGACGTCTGTCCAACGTCCTCCGTATTCAGAACAGCTGGAGCAACTGACGATTACGGTAATTACCGATGTGACGAATCCTTTGTGTGGCAACAATGGAGCGACACATGTTTTTGGTCCGCAGAAGGGTCTAGCCAAATCTGATTTGGTGAAAACAGACCAAGCAATGCATCATTTTTATTCACTTGTTGCACCGGAGCTGATTGCTGAGCCGGGAAGTGGAGCCGGAGGCGGTATGGGTGCCGGGTTAGCGTGTTTTGTGCAAGGGAAGATTGTATCGGGCATCGATTATGTCTTGGATTTGCTGCACTTTGATGCGCATGTAGCTTCTGCTGATTTGGTGATTGTTGGGGAAGGAAGAATGGATGGTCAGAGCATGGAAGGGAAAGCGCCGATTGGGGTTGCACGCAGAGTACCGATGGGCATACCTATCGTAGCTATTTGCGGCAGTCTTGGCGCAGGAAGTGAGCGAGCCTCTGCGTATGGTATTGGAGCGGTCTTTTCAACCGTCAACGAACCAGCTGATTTGCAGACGGTTTTAGCAGAGGCTGAAATAAATCTTGAACGAACGGCGGCAAATATTGCTGCATTGCTGAAGCTCGCGAGAGAATGATGCGTTTACTCAGTAATTAGAATGCAAAAAAGGAGGAATGGTATGAAGAAAGAGCAGATTCAATGGCGGGGCTATCAAAAGCGAGTGCTTGACAGTATGGAAAAATATTTGAATGACCAGAGTCTTCATGTCATTGCACCTCCTGGTTCTGGAAAAACGTTACTAGGAGTAGGCATCGTTCAACGACTACAGAAAAAGACATTGATTTTGGTTCCCTCTTTGATTTTAAAGGAACAATGGCTGACAACCTTAAGCACCTATGATTCTTTGCTGGATGTTTCTACGGACCTGTCTGTATTGAAAAAGGTCACTGTTACAACCTATCAAGAGTTGTACAGTAAGAAAAACAAAGAGCCGCTTTATTTTGAGCAACAGGGGATTCAGTTTTTGGTGTTGGATGAAGCCCATCATTTAAAGAACAACTGGTCAGAGCTCTTGCTTCAACTAAAGAAGAACACGTCAAACCTACAAACTTTGTCATTAACTGCTACGCCGCCGTTTGATGCTAATCGCAAAGAATGGCAACGTTATCTGGCGCTGAATGGGGAGATCGATGAAGAGATTTCTGTTTCAGAATTGATCAAGGAGCAGGTATTAGCCCCCTATCAGGATTATGTCTATCTTGTTTCGGCTACAGACGAGAGCAGTCAGCAGTTTAACCGATTTTTATATGAGCAAAGTGATATTTTCGAAACGCTTTGCAGCAATTCTGAGGTTACTGATTATTTATTGCAGCAATCTTTTTTGCAGAAGCCTTTAGAAAATAGCGAATTTATCTATAAACAGTTTGATTACTATCTTAGTTGTCTCTTCTATTTGAATGAGCAAGGGTATGAGTTGGATAATGAGCATTGGATTGTGTTGGGGCTGGATAAGAAGATGGAGATCCCCAGGCAGTCGAAAAAGTCACTGACTGATCTGTATACACAGCTTTATAAGGAGCAGCCTGGTTTAGCGATTTTTAGGTATTTGGAAAAGCAGAAATGGTTGTGTGAGGATGCACTGCATTTGTTTCCAGAGTATGTATTGAACAATGCATATCGGCAGCATATCCCCCAACTGAAAGAAGCAATCAGTCACATCGTAATCAAAGAAGAAAGCTATTTGGAACAGGCACTTTCCTGTGTCATTTTTATGGATCGAATCCAAAAGGAAATTCTGGATGGTGGAGATGCTCAGTGGGCTTACGGGGTAGTTCCGATCTTTCTGATGCTAAAAGAATTGATTGGCTCTAATACAGAAATGGCAGCGATTTGCGGCGAGTTTTTATTGATCAGCCACAGGTTAAGTGTTGCTCACTATCAAGCTTTTAATCATTTTTTACAGGAGCACCCATTGTGTGATGGGTATTATTACCTACCATTGACTGATAAAAATAAAGCGGAAATTCTAGCGCTGACAACACAGCTTTTAGATCAGAACAGCATTCATATTTTAGTTGGTACAATCAGTTTGCTTGGCGAGGGCTGGAATTGTCCAGCTGTTAATACGGTGGTCTTGGGCAATCGTTCAGCTTCGTATGTACAGATCCAACAAATCCGTGGACGAGGGTTGCGAAGAACCTCAGAAGAGAAGTTGACAAATATTTGGCATCTAGGTCTGGCTTTTCCCAATGTTCTATTAGCAAAGCAGCCCGATGTCATCCCTATTATCAAACGTTTATCTTTTATTGAGGGAATTAATGAAATGGAAGGAACGCCTAGAATCACGACAGGATATGATCGCTTTGATTTTCCAAAAGAAGCTACAGTGGAGCAGTTGAATACATACACGCATCAGCAGTTATTCATGGCAGCGGATAGAAAACGTTACAATGAGATGTGGCAGGCGGCTTTAGCACAGGGCACAAGGCTATCGATGCCGCTCTTTTTCAAGGCTGGAACTGAGGGCTCGGACAAGAAGCTGTCCCCATCTTTCGTAATCAACAATCAGCCTCGAAAGGGGTTCTGGGCCTCCTTGACCACAGGGGAACTGTCCAGTTACTTTAGTGAAAGAAAACGTGAGAAAATTTGGCGTAAAGCATGTCGAAAAAAGGAGCACCTATTGCAGGCGCTAGTAGCCCTAATGAGGAGGGATGGTTGGCTTACTGAAGAAGATCAACTATGCTTGCAGACTACGCCAGATAGCTTTTGCTGTGAACTGAAAACCAATAGCTACCACAATGAGCGTTTATTTATTGAAGCTGCCCGAGAACTGTTGGGAGAGATTCAAAATCCAAGATATTTACTGGTCATCGGGGCAGAAAGATACGCGATTCCTGAATGCTATGGAAAGAAAAGGCAAGAAGCGGAACGATTTTTGAAAGAGGTTCAAAAGCAACAAACATCCGCAATGATTTGCTATACTAAAAATATCGAAGGCCGAAAGTTATTAATAGAAGGCCGGCTGCAAACTGTGTTTCATGAAAGAAAGGAAACGGTTATCCAAGAGAAAATCTGGCAATAGAATAGCAATTTCATTGGAAAAAGTGAGCGACCTCCGGATGGAAAAATCACCGGAGAGCGCTCACTTTTTTACTCGCTACCTAAAATTTGATTGATTTCCTGACTAAACAAGTCTGCTTTTCCGCCGAAGACAGCTTGAATACCGCCGTCTATTTCCAGTACGGCTACTGCGCCTAAACGTTTGATTTGTTCTTTGTTCACAGAGCTACTGTTCTTAACAGCTACCCTTAAACGAGTCGCACAGGCTGTGACAGAGTCAATATTTGTTTCTCCGCCAAGAGCTTCAATGATAATCAGAGAATCATCGTATAAGGCATTTGTTCCTGTGGAAGCGGGTGTTGTTGTGGCTTCGATTTCATCACCGCTCTCCATTCCTGGAATTGCTACTTTGAACTTCTTGATAAAGAATGAGAAGACAAAATAGTAAATAGCTGCCCAAGCTAAACCTAACGGAATCACGTACAACCAGTGCGTACGATCCTGTCCCTGAAAAACACCGAACAATAGAAAGTCAATCAACCCTCCAGAGAAAGAGTTCCCAATTCGAATATTCAATAAGTCTGCTGCAAGGAAGGAACAACCATCTAAAAAGGCATGGATTACATAAAGCCAAGGGGCACCAAATAAAAACATATATTCAATTGGTTCGGTAATCCCTGTTAAGAAGGATGTCAATGCACCACTGGCATATAATCCACCTGTGTTTTTACGATTTTCTTTAGGAACAGCACGGTACATAGCAAAGCAAGCTGCTGGAAGACCGAACATCATTGTAGCGAAACGTCCTGCAAAAAAGCGAGTACCGTAAGTAAACAGACCTGTATGATTCGGATCTGCTAATTGGGCAAAGAAAATGTTCTGTGCTCCAACGATCTGCTCACCAGCTACAGTTTCTACACCGCCCAAAGAAGTGTACCAGAACATGGGATAAATAGTATGGTGTAAACCAACTGCTCCTGTCAAACGAAGTAAGAAGCCGTAAAGAAATGTACCAAAGCTTCCCATTCCTGCTACAGCTTCACCAGCACTGGTCATCACTTGCTGAATTGGCGGCCAGATCAAAAAGAAAATGACACCGATTACAATTGCGGCCAATGAAGAGATGATCGGGATGAAACGAGATCCTCCAAAGAAGCCTAAAAATCTGGGTAGTTCGATTTTACGATAACGATTGTGAAGGAATGCGACGGTTCCACCAATAGCAATAGAACCAACAACGCCTGTATCAATGGTGTTATCTGGAGAGAATAATTGTAGTAAGCCGCTGATAGTAGCCGTATAAACAAGAAAAGATACACCACCGGCCAGACCGGCAGTTCCTTTGTCTCCGTTTGCCAACCCAACAGCTAAACCGATGGCAAAAATAAGTGCTAAATTACTGAAAACAGCATTTCCTGCATTGCTCATGACGGTTAGAATTGTTTGTAGCCATTGCTGATCCAGCCAGGGGTAGGCTTGAATCGCACTCGCGTTAGACAATGCACCACCTATACCTAGTAAGAGACCGGCAGCAGGTAAAATGGCAATGGGCAGCATGAAGGCTCTCCCTAACTGTGAAAACTTCTTAAACATAAAAATCCTCCTTATTTTTTCTTGATTATTTAACTGAGTGCTTGAATAAATCGTGCAGCAATTTCTTTCGGGCGTGTGATTGCTCCGCCCACCACAATTCCGGCAACACCCATTCTATGAATGGCTGCGGCTTGTTCCGGCGTGTGAATTTTCCCTTCTGCAATGACATCTATTCCTGCAGCAACTAATTGCTGGATTAGATCGATATCTGGTCCTTTTGAAGATGTACTTTCTTTTGTATAGCCTGCAAGTGTCGTTCCAACAAAATCCACTCCTGCTTGCCAAGCATTGACACCCTCATCTACTGTAGAAATATCTGCCATCAAAAGAATATCAGGATATTTTAGCTTGATTTCCTGTATATTTTGACTAACAGATTTTCCATCAAACCGTGCCCTTGCAGTGCAATCCAAAGCAATGACGGGCACTCCTGTTGCTGCGAGTTCATCGACTTCCTTCATTGTTGCAGTGATGAAAGGCTCTTGAGGCGGATATTCCCGCTTGATGATACCGATGATAGGCAAGTCTGTGACTGCTTGAATTTCTTTGATATCGCGTACAGAGTTTGCCCTTATACCGACAGCGCCCGCTTCGCTTGCTGCTTTTGCCATAAGGGGCATGATTCCTCCTTGTTCAGAATAGAGCGGTTCACCAGGGAGCGCTTGACAAGAAACGATGATGCCATCCTTTATACTGGATAAAAAGTCTTTTTTCTCCATTTTCTCCTCCGTTATTTTATTTTTGGAGCAAAACTCCTGATTCGACTCTAATATACTACACTCCTCCGTAAATGTAAATATGGAGGAGTGAGAAATTTGACAAATTTTGTAAATCAATGGAAAATAGAGAAAACATGGAAAAGCGGAGTGTACCTATGAGCTATTTAGAAAATATACATGCCAATTACACCTACCTGACAAAATCAGAAAAGAAAGTGGCTGATTATATTGTTTCTTCGGGGGAAAAAGTCCTTCATCAAACATTGGTAGATATAAAAAAAGCAACGATGGTCGGAGATGCGACAATCGTCAGATTTTGCCAGAAGCTGGGCTATAATGGTTTTTCGGATTTGAAAATCGATATTGCGAAAGAAGGATTTCCATCATCCATCTCAAACCATTCAATTTCTTCGGAAGAAACGTTTGTTAAAGTAGTTGAAAATCGTTTGATAAAGGCGATACAGGAAACGAGTGTACTCGCAGATGAAGAAAAGTTGAAACTAGCGGTTGAATATATTCACAAAGCTAAGAATATATATATATTCGGTGTGGGGTCCAGCGGGATTACTGCTCGAGATATGGAATCTCGGTTTTTACGAGGTGGTGTTGAGGCAAAAGCAATCACGGATTCTCATTATCAGGCAATGAGTGCTTCTTTATTTACAGAAAAGGATGTGGTGATTGCTCTGAGTCTTACGGGAAAAACGAAGGATATCTATGATGCACTATCAATTGCAAAAGAAAATAAAGCAACAATCATTGCTATTTCAAATTATGTGCTGTCTCCGATTGCACAAATCAGTGATGTCATACTGCAAACGGCCATCGAAGAATACTTACTGAATGGTGGTTCCTTGACAGGGAAAGTCTCACAAGTCTTTGCGATCGATTTGCTGATTACTTACTATGAAAAAACATATGGAATTAATGAACTCCAGATGAGAGAAAAGGTAGCTCGTTCGATTATCAACAAACAGTTGAACTAGCGTTGGTCACTTGTGCATGGAGTATAGCCGATCTAAATGAAATAGGGAGTGGCAGTGAACCACTCTGGTGAAATATCTATTAGTGAGCGTGGGACATAACTCAAATCCTACGCTCACTCTATATTTAAAACTAAAACCAAATAAATGGTGGGACAGAAAAGAGATTCAAGTGGCCTGCTTTGCCCCGTGTTGCCAGTTCTCCTTCTCCTATTTGCTAGATAGGATAGACATTCTTTCCATGACCTCTTTGAAATGCAGATAATTGTTGTTCTTTTCGGAAAAAGCGTATCATGAAGAAAAAGAGGAGGGAAAATCATGGATACGCAATATGAAAAAGCAATTTTTGCCGGAGGCTGTTTCTGGTGCATGGTCCATCCGTTCGATGAGCAGCCAGGAGTCATCTCGGTTGTGTCCGGTTATACAGGAGGACATGTAGCAAATCCAACGTATGAACAGGTAACAACAGGAACGACAGGTCATACAGAGGCAGTAGAAATCACTTTTGATCCAACTGTTTTATCCTATGAAGATCTGGTAGCTATCTATTGGCAGCAGACAGATCCAACGGATGCGTTAGGTCAATTTGCGGATAGGGGAGATTCTTATCGTCCAGTGATTTTTTATAGTAATGAGAAACAAAAAGAAGTGGCAGAGGCATCAAAAGCCGCTTTGCAAGCCAGTGGTCGCTTTAACAAGCCGATTGTCACGACCATCGAGTCGGCGCATCCCTTCTATCCTGCTGAGGATTACCATCAGGACTACTATCAAAAGAATCGTTTGCATTATAACCTCTATCGACAAGGGTCCGGTCGTGCTAAATTTATCAAAGATCATTGGCAAAAGTAGCCAATAAGGAAATTATCCATTAGATTGAAGTTAAGATCGAAGTATGCAGAGTCTATTCTACGGTAGGGAACTTGTACGAGAAAACATAAGCCGGAATTCACGAAAATTTCTAATTTTTGCTGAGTTCCGGCTTATTGTTGAAGACGCTGCTTTTGATTATTCGCCGCTCCAGCCAGTTCATTTTTTTAGTACAAAAGAGCTTAGATTCGAGCAATGTCTAAATCGCTTCGATAGGTGTTGGATTATTTGAGTAGGAAAATGGAAAATAATCCGATTGTCAGAAACGGGACAAAGGGAATCTGCCGGTTTCTTTTTTTCAAAAAAATCCATTGAAGCAGACTATAGCAAAGTGCGCAAGTGCTAGCTGAGAATACAAGGAGTAATATGTTTTCCCAACCAAGTAATAAACTCCAACAAGCTAAGAGTAAAATATCTCCCCCACCTATCGCTTGAGGAATGAGGCGATTCAAGCTATAGAGAAGGGCTGTGATAATCAAGCTGCTCCAGAAATAAAGAGGCAATGAAAATGAAACATGCCAAAGTAGTAAGAGCGCCGAAAAAGAATAAAGAATCTTTGGTTCGACAATCATATAAAAACTGTCAGTCAGTGACAGAAGAAGTCCCATACTCAAAAAGAGAAAAGCATAAAGGGAGGAGGGATGCAGTCCCTGAGCGAAGCAAAACGCACCAAGTAGCCCGCCTGCCAGTTCGCTGATAAAATAGATAATAGGAAGTTGTTTCGAGCAATGTCTGCATTGAAATCTTTGGGTTATGATAGATAGTAGCGGAATCAATTCATAGAATGAAAGCTGGTGGCTGCAATAGGGGCAGTGAGACGCCGGCAGCAGAATAGATTCTCCTCTCGGCACTCGTTCAGCAATCAAACAAAAGAATGATCCCAGACAGCATCCTAGGATGAATGGTAATATATGGGTCATTTTCTCCTCCCTTCAAAAGAAAATACGCAAAAATTGTGATTTTTTTTATTTCAGGTAGACTTTTCTGAATCTTTTAGGAATAATAGAAGATAGAGGATCAGAAGTGAATGGAAATCGAAACATGGGCGACATACATAGATGGAGGACAAAACACATATGAAAAAAACAGCGGTACTGATCATTGCTTTGACTGCATTGCTGCTTACCGGTTGTAATAAGGCCATCCCTGCTGAAGAAGCAGGAGAGCTGTTTATTGATCGGTTGGTTTATCAAGAAAGAACCAATGAGTTTGCAGATGCATTTGAAGATGGTGTAAAAACGGGAGAGAAACTGGATAAAAATGCTGAAAAATTTGAAGATGACTTTTTAGAGGGGCTTTTAGCTAGTGAAGAGGATGTATCTGAACGAGATGTTACTGGATTGACGCAAGAATTGTTGAAGCAGATGAGAGAGAAGACCACTTTCAAGGTTGCGGGAATCAAAGAGGAAAAGGACGCAGCAACGATCACCTATTTTATTACCGGGTTGGATTTAGTAAATGCAGTAAAAGAGATGACTCGTACCTTGATCAAAGAAGCAAGTGAGGCAGCAGAAGCATCTGATGAGGAGCTGGATGGGGAAGAAACGCTTCAATCAGCAATCACTATTTTTACCGAGCGGATACAAGTCATCAAAATCGAGAATGATTCAATTGAGATGGACTTAACCTTGAAAAAAGAAAAGGGAAAATGGTTTATCCCTAAGGATCAGGAAGAGGTTGTTTCCAATATCTTTATGGCGTTTATCTCTGGTACTGAAAAACCGGAGGAGCTGGACGAGGCGCTTAATGAAGTGACGGATGAAGTGATGAACGAGATGCTGAATGATCTCTATAGCCAACCGGCATTGGATGAAAATACATCGGATGATGACCTGAAAGATGCTGTTGACGATCTTTTGAAGGAAGCGCAGGAAAGTACGGAAGAATCCTCTACACAGGAATCTTCAACGCAGCCATCTAATTAGAATGTAATTATTATTAAAAAATAAATATTCTAATTTTGAGTGATTTTATTGTACTTTCACCTCATTTCATAATACAATGGTATTGTAGATTTATAATAGAAACAGGAGGATGGGAATATGAAATTTGAACAAACAAAAGAAGTATTGAATCAATTGGTTGCAGATTTAAGTCAGTTTTCAGTGGTTATCCACCAAACACATTGGTATATGCGTGGACCAGAATTTTTAACATTGCATCCGTTAATGGACGAATTCATGGATGAAATCAACGATCAGTTGGATGTTGTTTCTGAACGCCTAATTACATTGGATGGTTCGCCATATTCAACACTGCGAGAATTTGCAGACAACACAGGAATCGAAGATGAAGTAGGAAATTGGGACCGTACAATTCCTGAGCGTATGGAAAAATTAGTAGAGGGCTACCGCTACTTAGCAGACTTATATCAAAAAGGGATCGATGTTTCCGGAGACGAAGGCGACGATTCTACACAAGATATTTTTATTGCCAATAAAACAGATATCGAGAAGAAAATCTGGATGATCCAAGCAAAATTAGGCAAGGCTCCCGGTATTGATGCAGATACACGTACAAAAACCAGATAATTAAGACTTGAACAATAGATATAGCTAGAACGAGAGCGAGACAGGAACTCCAGATGGAGTATGTCTCGCTCTCGTTCTTTTATTCCTCTTTTTCCAGTTGGGCAGTAGCTTTTTCTACGGTAGCTTTGACTTGCTCAAATCCAGTTCCGCCATGAGAGTTCCGGCGTTTAACAGCAGTTCGAGATTTCAACGCTTCATAGATATCTTTTTCAATAAGAGGCGTAACATCTTGATAGTCCTTCAGAGCAATATCTTGCAGATAGATTCCCTTTTTTGTACAAGCCAATACTAATTTTCCAACAACTTCATGTGCTTCTCTGAACGGCATGCCTTTTGCAGCAAGATAATCTGCCAGCTCAGTGGCATTGGAAAAGTCTTTTTCTGTCGAGCTTTCCATGGTTTCTTCATTGATTTTCATCGTGTCAATCATGCCGGCCATGATATCCAGACTAGTCAAAATCGTGTGGGCGGTATCGATCATCCCTTCTTTGTCCTCTTGTAGATCCTTGTTATACGCAAGAGGTAGCCCTTTAAGAACCGTCAACAGACCAAATAAATTTCCGAAGACCCGCCCAGATTTCCCACGAATCAGTTCCGCCATATCCGGATTCTTTTTTTGGGGCATAATAGAGCTTCCGGTAGAAAAAGTATCCGTCAGTTCAATAAATTGAAATTCATGGCTACACCATAAAATCAGTTCCTCACAGAACCGAGTCAAGTGCATCATCATGATTGAACTGTTGCTCAGAAATTCTAAAATGAAATCTCGGTCACTGACCCCATCTAAGCTATTGTCGTAGATAGCTGAAAAGCCAAGCTCTTTGGCAGAATATTCTCGATCAATGGGAAAAGTTGTTCCGGCTAATGCCGCACAGCCTAGTGGCGAGATATCAATTCGCTTTAAGCTTTCTGAAAAACGTTCCTGATCCCTTGTCAGCATTCCATAGTAGGCCATTAGATGATGGGCAAACGAAATGGGCTGTGCATGCTGTAGATGTGTGTACCCCGGCATGATTGTTTCAATATGGTTGCCGGCCTTTTCTACAAGTACGTGGCGAAACGTATGGATTTTTTCAATTGTTTGTTGAACAATTGTTTTCAAGTAGAGGTGCATGTCAGTGGCAACCTGATCATTCCGACTTCTACCTGTATGAAGCTTCCCAGCTACTGCACCAATTTCTTGGTGAAGAAAGGTTTCGATATTTAGATGAATATCTTCATTTTTAACACTGAATACCAGCTCGTTATCTGCTAATTTTTTCTGAACAGCCAGTAACCCGTTTTTGATGGTTTCTGCTTCCTCTTCGTTGATGATTCCAGTATGCCCCAGCATTTTTACATGCGCCAAGCTTCCTTGGATATCTTGTACGGCTAATGCCTGGTCAAAAGAAATCGATGCGCCGAATTCATCGATCCAGCTCTCACTCTTCCCTTCAAAACGCCCACCCCATAATTTTTTCATGCTTGTCACCTCAGTTTGATTTATTTTCATTAAAGAAAAGAGGCGATCCATCTATTCCTGTTTCATAGACGAGCCGCCTCTGTATAGATTAGGGGTAACCATAGTCATTCAGATAACCGTCCTGTTATAGAATGACTATGATTGATGAAAGTCTTGCGGTACTCCTTATTTCGTTCCGCAGAGCAAAAGGAGTCTCTCTTAACGCAAGTATCGAAAAAACGTGCCGGATTCCCTTATTTGCAGCACACTGCAAAAGTCATCTCTCTAAGAGACACATTCTATTCTTTGGTTTTTACTTGTGCCTGTACCTCTGCATGAACTTTTGTTGGCAGTCCCCACAGTTTGATGAAACCAATTGCTGCATCCTGATCGAATGTATCGGCAGAGGTATAAGTTGCCAACTCCTCATTATATAAGCTGTTCGCAGATTTTCTACCTTCGACAATAGCGTGTCCTTTGAACAGTTTCACCCGAACGATACCATTGACGTATTTCTGTGTGGATTTTAAGAAGGCAATTAAAGCATCTGTCAGTGGGTTGAACCACAAGCCATCGTAAATAACTTGCGACAACTGATTTTCAATGACTGGCTTAAAGTGAGCCATCTCACGTACAAAGGTTAAATCTTCCAGTTCTTTGTGAGCAGTCATCAATGTAATTGCTGCCGGGCATTCATATACTTCCCGTGATTTGATTCCGACTAAACGATTTTCTACATGGTCGATCCGGCCAATACCGTGTTTTCCGGCTAAATCATTTAGGTGAAGAATCAGCTCAGAGAGCAGCATCTCTTCATCGTTGATTGCTGTTGGAACCCCTTCTTTAAATGTGATTTCAATGATATCTGCTTGATCAGGTGCTGTTTCTAAGCTTGCAGTCAGCTCATAGGCGCCTTCTGGTGGTGTTGCCCATGGATCTTCCAGAATACCGCACTCATTTGCTCTACCCCAAAGGTTTTGATCTACAGAATAAGGATTATCTAAATCAGCCGGAACAGGAACCCCTTTTTCCAACGCGTATTTGATTTCTTCCTCACGAGACCATTTCCATTCACGCACGGGTGCAATGACGTTGATTTCAGGTGCCAATGCGTTGATTGCTACTTCAAAACGAACTTGGTCGTTGCCTTTTCCTGTACAGCCATGAGCGATTGTTGTTGCTCCGGTTTCTTTTGCCAGCTCTACCAGTTTTTTTGCAATCAAAGGTCTGGACAATGCGGAAACTAATGGATAGGACTGTTCGTAGAATGTATGACCCTGTAAAGCGATCAAGGCAAACTCTTGAGCGAATTCTTCTTTGGCATCAATTGTATAAGAAGCAGATGCTCCCACAGATAATGCTTTATTTTTGATAAAATCCAAATCTTTCTTTTCGCCAATATCCAGACAACAGGCAATCACGTCATAGCCTTCGTCCACCAACCATTTAACTGCCACAGAGGTATCAAGTCCTCCGGAATATGCTAATACTACTTTTTCTTTCATCTACAATGCACCCCTTGTTTAATCTCAAAAATTGAATTGAATCTATCATAGCACCTGAAAATGCAAAAATCAACCATTTTTATAAATAAATATGCATTAATTGGTTATTATTTAATAAAATATGCAAAAAATAGCCTGTTTTAACCATGATAGTTGATAGGGAGGATTAGTACTCATGCAGCAGATGTTGATTCAGAAGCTAGGAGAAAATTGAATACTAGAGCTCCTGCGTTTGTTAGCTAAGGTGTAAAAAATAAGTATAAGTATTTATTTTCAGTCGAAGCATTCTCATTTCGCACTGACGACGCTTCAGCTTTTTCTTGAGAGTAGTGGTTATAGGTTGATTAAGGAGCAGATTTTTTAGTATACACGTCAGAAATTTAAAAAATGCAGAAAGGGTACAAACCCTGTTATACCAACATGCTTAGAATCTTTGCGACTAGTTTTTCGTCAATGCTTATTTTCTTTTCTTGTGAAAATGGTATGATTTTCTTATAGTGAAAACAGAAGGAGAACGAAATGAATTTAGGCGAAAAGCTAAAAGAGAAAAGACAAGAATATCATTTTACACAACAGGAAATGGCAGAAAAAATGCATGTATCCAGACAGACGATTTCAAATTGGGAGGTGGGACGAAGCTATCCGGATATTGAAAGCCTGATCCAGTTAAGTGAAATTTTTTCAATCTCTTTAGATGCATTATTGAAAGGGGATAAAAAAATGGTCAGCAGTTTGAAAAGAAAAAATATATGGGAAGTTCTTTATATGGTGCTTATGAGTACATTGACGGTCAGTGGATTGATTTGTCTGACAATCGATTTTATTTATAGTCGGGGATTTACCTGGTCACCAATAGTCGTTGTAGGTTGCATGATCGCAGGAGCGATTTTCTCAGTGTGGAGATATGCAGAAAGAGAACGAGTAGTCAAAGCGGGATTTCTGGTCAGTATTTTATTGGTGCTGTTAATGGTAGTTATTCAGCGATACCATACACAGCTTGATTTAAAGCAGCTTCTGGTAGTAACCGCAGTTTGGGTGAGCTATAGTTGGCTGATCGTGCTGATGTGGCGTTTTACATCAATTGGATTTTGGTGGTTGACAGCATTGGCGTTAATGTTAAGCTTTGGTGTTGAAGCAGCTTCAATCGTTTTGACAAAACCAACATTTATTCCAACAGATTTTATGCTTCAGAACATAGTCGAGGTTTTTGTTCTAGTAGGCTTGATTGTATGTGGCACGATGAAAATAGATGGGGGACGAATGGACAAGATTTTAGCTGGGTATAGAAAAACATAATAGTAAATATGTACAGTTGCCAAGAAGTGGAAAAAGCTTTTTGGCAATTTTTTTTGCCTATTTTTGATAGTACATCTGTTACTTTACCTAGCAATTCTCTTTGTTTTGCTGTGATCCTATACTAATAAGAAAACGAATTCTCTTAAAGAGCTTAAAATCTTGAAAAATATGATAATTATTGGAGTTGTATTTCTTTTGGAGAGGTGTTACTCTTAATCTTGAAAAAATGGATAGTTGACTGGTTGGTCTATCGGTTTTACCCGAAAGATACGATTGAAAGGAAACATATAATAGAAGAATACCGTTTAAAAAAATTGGCAACAATCGTTCTCTAAGAAGAAATACAGCAGTTTTTTCGACTTGCTTGAATAGAAAGGTTGCCTGTATCGCTAAAGGAGGAACTACTATTTTAATGTTTACAGAAAAAAGTTTTGACGTATTTAAGATTGAAGGCTTGGAACCCAGAATGGAAGGGATACGCAACCAGATTCAGCCGGTATTTCAAGAGTTAGATGATTACTTTGCGTTAGAGTTAGGCAAGGAACTTGAAACAGAATTCTTTGTTCATATTGCCCAACATCGGCGTCGAACTACCTATCCGCCGGAGAATACATGGTCAGCGTTGAGCCAAAAAAAGCGTGGTTATAAAATGGACCCTCATTTCCAGTTAGGGATATGGCCGGACTATATTTTTATGTGGTTGTCACTAATTGATAATCCTAAGAATGAACAGAAAATTGCGGAAGCATTTTTAAACAATCAAGAACTGTTTGACCAACTACCAGAGGATTTCTATATGTCATTGGATCATACACGCCCTGATGTTGAAAAATTACTCGACGCAGATATAGAAAGAGGCTTGCTTCGGTTTTGTAATATAAAAAAGGGTGAGTTTCAAATAGGGAGAATAATCAAAAGAGACGCTCCTATACTAAAGGATAAGAAAAAAACGAAAGCGTATATGTTGGAAACATATCAACAGTTGCTTCCGTTATACAAGCTGGCAATAGCACAAGAATAACTGAATTATAAATGGATTGGAAGGCTTGGACGAAGAGAATAGAACGGATGAATAAGCCAAACAATACTGAAAATATGAGCAACTATTTTCGTATTGTTTGGCTTAGTTTCTATGGAATCAAAAATACTACTCATTTTTCTGATTTTTGACAAAAAAATGCATGCTTCAAAAGATGGAAAGAGTCCCTAAGCGACTATAAAAGCTAATATTCTCATGCTTATCTGAAGGTGAATCAATTGGAGGGGAGGAGATTCAATTGGTGGACTATTAGAGAAATGCGAGGGTGCATTTCCAAAAGAACTTTATTTTTAGTGAATTAGCGATAATCATCCATAAAAAAATGGATTTTTTTTGTAGAAAAATAATATAAATTAATAGAATTAATAGTATCTATTAATAATAATAGCGTATAATTATTATTGAACTGTTGTGGTTTTTAATCAAAACCAGATAAAGAGAGTGATTTGGTACGAAAGGGATCGGAATTGGATAAGAAAACGGTTTATTATCGATGATTTACAGATAGGATAGATATATGTTATTGTTTTAAATGAATAAATATTATATATTATTTTTAACCATAAAATAAAAAAATATTTCATAAAATAATTAGTTTTGAGAAAAAGTCTGTTTTCACTGAAAAATATGATCAAAATTATGATTTCAGTAATATTTTAACTGAAATCAGTTCAGTAGTCTATCATTTTTTTGTCTTTTTGTTTTCATACTTTTTATAAAAAAGTGAAAAAAATGATAAAAACAGACTGGAAAAGCTTTCTAAATGGCAAATAATGGGCAAATTTAACAAATTTGTTTCTAATAATTAATAAGCCGTCACAAAAGCCGTCAAAACTAACAGTAGGATGTGATCTTTTTGGCCAGAAAAGGCGAAAATATCTATAAAAGAAAAGATGGTCGTTATGAAGGCCGCTATATAAAAAAAAGAACAGAAAATGGGAAAATAATTTTTGGATATGTATATGGGAAAAAATATAATACAGTGAAAAACAAGCTCACTGTGCTGAAATCACAATACAGTCAAGCGAATCGAGCACAACTGCTTTTTCAAGGTAGGCTTGCTGACTGGCTGAATCACTGGCTTGAATATACAGTAAAAAGAAGGGTCAAAGTCACAACATATGCTGCATATTCAGGACGGGTAGAGAAGCATATTACGCCATTTTTAGGAAACAAAAAAATGGGTGAGCTAAGACATGCGGATATTAATGAGTTTGTTCATTACTTACAGCATAAAGAACTGTCACCGACGACAATCAAGGGAATTATAACAGTATTGAAGCATGCCTTGAATCAAGCCTGCAAGGAACACTATCTCTCGGAAAATCCATGTGAAGATATTGTGCTTCCGAAAAATAGAAATGAACGAGTGAGTGCAATGACCATTCAGCAGCAGAAGCGATTGGAACAAGCGGCACTTCAAGAAGAATCATGCTCTCCGGTAATTCTTGCTTTGTATACGGGCATGCGTATTGGTGAGATTAGTGGGCTAAAGTGGACAGATATTGATTTTGGTAATAATATTATTCGGGTCAGGCGAACACTTCTAAGAGTTAATTGTGACGACTCCATACAGAAAACAAAATTGATTTTGAGCACACCTAAAACAGAAACATCCAGACGCGACATCCCATTAGCGGAAAACCTCAAGGAATATTTGTTGGAAAATAGAAACAAAGCAAATTCGGAGTTTTTAATCTCCTGTAAAAACAGTTTTGCAGAACCTCGTGTCATTAATTATCGTTTCAAAAAAACTATCAGGAAAGCCGATCTAGACATCCATTTTCATGTTCTACGCCATACCTTTGCGACCCGCTGTATTGAAGAAGGGGTTGATGTAGCAACATTAAGTAGGTTGCTTGGGCATTCTTCTGTTAAAATGACTTTGGACACATATACAGACTCAATGTGGGAAAATAGACAGATCGCCATATCTAAATTAGATGCTAAATTGATTTTAAATAGTACAAAAAAAGAAGTTTCATGATTTTTTCATGAAGCTTTTTTGTTATTTTTCACCTTATTAAAAATACTTCAAAATTTGAAAAAGCCGTCAATTAAACCGTCAATTAAAAATACTTCATTAATTTATCTACTTTTTCCTCTTTTTTTCTTAGAACTAATTATTTTATGAAAAAAGCAACTAGGAAAATTCGCTTAAAACAAGCATTTTTTTTATGGTTGAGAAAGATTGTAATCTGCTTTTTACTGATTAAAAAAACGAGCTTTTGCTGTAATTATAGCAGTAAATAGGGAATAATGCTTTGAAAAAGGTTTAAAATAATACTGTTTTCATATGAGGAGGAGAAGTTATGTATCAAATCGGATTTGTTTCAAATAATGGGCTTCCAGACAATAAACATGTAGAAGCTCTGAAAGGCGATGACACATTTAATTTGTTGGAAATGTCGCTGAAAGAAGATATTGAAGAAATCGGAGAGATGGATGCACTGATTATTCAAAGTGATTCAGAAGGAGAAGTTGGCAAAGTTTGCGAACTGCTGATAAAAATAAGAAAGCAGACGAGTGCAATAATCTGGATTTTTTCAGATGAACTGCCTAAAACGACACGGATTATTCTTTTACAACTAGGAGCAGATGGAATTATTAACTCTAAGGTTGATCCGGAAGAGTACCAATTGATGCTAAAAAATTCATTGCGGCATGGTGCAGTGCAAAATATGTCACATTCGCTAAGTGAGTCTGTTGAAGGACCAAAAGATTTCAAATTAATTCCGAGCAACTTGAGTGTGATGGTCGATGGGAACAGAGAAGTTGGACTGACAAAGCTTGAGTTCAAGACAATTGAACTATTGTATCGGAAAAAATCGGAAGCGATTCCGTATCAAGCGATTTATCGACAAGTATGGAACAATAAAGAAGAATCTGAAAATCTGAAGTTTCGTGTAGCGAATTTAATTTTCCATTTACGAAGAAAAATTGAAAAAGATCCATTGAAACCAGAATATATCAAAACAGTACGTTCAAGAGGGTATGTATTGAATGTATAATCTGCAAAAGGCTGGACCAAATATGAGTAACTCTGATAAAGAGGTCTTTTTGAATGCACATTTCGCATAGCCGCGAATGAATAGGCATGAAAGCATACAAAACTGGTCCGCCGTTTATTTGCATATAGGAAATAATGATAGAAAACCGCCACCCTATTCTCTCAGTATAGGGGGTTAATTGAGGAAAAAGCAACTCTGTACCTGTCTTTTCGGTATAATCTTGAAAGAGGGTTATTTGTGCTACTATTGAAAATGGATAAACAAAAAGCAGCAACCGTATGTTTCATACTACGTGTGCTGTATTTTTATTTATCACGGAGCACCGATTTTTTCGAGTGGGAAAAATCGGAAGAAAACTACTCCAGTGATAGCATCTTCAGGAACAAAGCCGAAATAACGGCTGTCGTCAGTCTCTTGTCGGTTATCGCCCATAACAAAGTAGCTTCCTTCGGGAACGGTCTTTGTAGTGCTGTCTACTATTGTTTCAATAGTAAAATCATCAGTTAGTACATCTGTTTCCTT
Organism: Enterococcus sp. 9E7_DIV0242; assembly: GCF_002140975.2. Classification (NCBI taxonomy): domain Bacteria; kingdom Bacillati; phylum Bacillota; class Bacilli; order Lactobacillales; family Enterococcaceae; genus Enterococcus; species Candidatus Enterococcus clewellii. Next base: position 2,546,694 of record NZ_CP147247.1, on the reverse strand, counting down.
GGACTCTTTAAACTCGTCTAAGTAAGGCTCGTCATAAGGTTTATCATTAATATAGAGTTGGTCGTTTTCGTAGCGAATAGTATCTCCAGATAGACCAATCACACGTTTAACCAGGGATTTTCCATTTCTGGGACTCTTGAATGTGATGACATCAAAACGACGAGGAGAAACAATCGACGTTTGCCATAAGCGATCTGCATTGTGATAATTTGGCTCCATTGAAGTACCGGAAACTTCAACAGGATTGAAAACAAAGAGTCTCAAAAGAAAAACAAAACCAATTAAGAGTGCGAATTCTGCTACAGTACGGATAAACTTTTTATTTTTATTCACCGTTACCCCTCCGATTTCTTTGTTCATAGGAACCATTATAGGTGTGTTTCTCCCTATTCATTTTATCCCATTCATAGATAAGTATACCTTGTTTTTCTTTATTTTTGAACGGAACTTTTAGAATTTTCTGAAAAAAATGGAAGTCGTTGTCTCAATAAAATACCTAGATAGGCTGCAGCTATAGCTTTGATTGCTCCGGGAGCAAGAAAAGGCAGGAAGCCACCTTGAAAAGCACCAGGCCAAGACATGCTACCGGATAGCTTTAGCCAGATCGTACCAAACAACAGAGTAAGCACAGCACCGATTAGATTAGCGAACAATGCCCATTTATAGGTAAAACCGGCACGCTCCAAAATGCCGCCAGTAACTAATCCGTTGACAATGAAACCAATCAAATAACCACCTGTTGGTCCAAAGAGGACAGAAAATCCACTGCTCATTCCAGCGAATACGGGAAGCCCGATCAAACCGAGAAGTAAGTAAATTAAAATTGCATTGGTTCCGGTTTTGCGACCGAGAATGGTTGCTGCAAGGCCAACAGCTAATGTCTGGCCGGTTAAGGGAATGATCCCCAGTGGAATCGTTAACTGCGAAAGAACAGCGATAATGGCTGCAAATTCAGCAGCTAGAATCATTGATCGTAGAGAATGGTTCATTTGTGCACCTCTTCGTAAACTTATTTTTAAAACTGGTTAACGAAAAATATAAAGGATAACGGAAAAAAAGTAAAGAAGAAATTTGAAAAATTTTGAAGGAGGCAGTTATTTTGTAAGAAAATCCTTCATTTGCTATACTCGTTTTGATGAAGATTGAGGAGGGTATTGCATGTTTTTAGCATGGAATGAAATTATACATGCCAAATTAAGATACAGTTTGATTGTGGGCGTCATGTTTTTGATCGCGTATCTCGTTTTTTTCTAACGGGTCTAGCGTATGGGTTATCTCAAGATTATCGGATGGCGATCGATAAATGGCAGGCGGATGGGATCGTCTTGTCAGAGGAATCGAATGTAAATCTGAATATGTCTATGCTGCCTATTAAGTCATTGGATGAAGTGAAGGCAGAAGAAAAGGCCGCGTTTGCTCAAACGGCAGGAATCATCAAGACAGATGGAGCGAAGGCTAAGGTGGATATTAGCTTTTTTGGAATAAACAAAGATGAATTTTTAGCACCTTCGATTATTGAAGGTCGAATGTTCGAAAATGAAAATGAAACGGTAGCAGATATTACGCTAAAAGAGGAAGACGGTGTAAAGCTGAACGATACTGTGACTTTATCGGGTAGTGATGTGACGTTGAAAATCGTAGGTTTCACGGAAAACGCACGCTATACGGTGGCACCGGTTCTTTATGTATCGGTCGAAGATTTCCAGCTGCTTCGATTTGAAAAGCGTGTACCGATAGATCAGGCGCGAATCAACGGAATTATCGTGAGAGGGAAAGAGAATGAAATTAAGCAAGTAAAAACCACTAGTGATGACTTATCCGTGTACAGCATTCAGGAGTTTATCAGTGAACTCCCTGGGTATAATGCGCAGGTTCTGACCTTTGGTTTTATGATTGGCTTTCTGATTGTCATTGCTGCAATCGTCATCGGTATTTTTATTTATGTGCTGACACTACAGAAAATCAGTATTTTCGGTGTGATGAAGGCGCAAGGGATATCAAGCGGCTATATTTCAACTTCTGTGATTATGCAGACCTTCCTGTTGGCAGTTATTGGGATTGGTTTAGGGTTCATTGGAACTGTAGGGACATCGGCCGTTCTGCCGGCAGCTGTTCCGTTCCAAGTAAACTGGCTGTTTTTTGCAGGGATTAGTGGCGCGATGTTGATAGTTGCGGTGCTGGGGGCATTGTTTTCAGTACGGACGATCGTGAAGGTCGATCCTCTCAAAGCGATTGGATAAAGGATGGTGAGCATTGGATGAAAGCAATAGAGTTTAAACAAGTTGAAAAAAGCTTTTTAGATGGAGACGCGATGATCGCTGCTTTGAAGACAACCGAATTTTCTCTGGAGAAAGGAAAGTTTGCGGCAGTAATCGGGCCTAGTGGTTCAGGGAAGAGTACGTTTTTGACAATTGCCGGAGGTTTGCAGACGCCGACAAAAGGGGAGGTTCGAATCAACGAGCAACCCTTTAGTAAAGTGAGTGAAAAGAAACGTTCTATGCTTCGCTTTTCTGAAATTGGGTTCATTTTACAAGCCTCTAACTTGGTACCGTTTCTGACGATTGAAAAACAGCTGCGTCTGGTGGACAAGGTAAAAAAGGCTAGAGGGACATCTTCTGGGATTCAGGAGTTGTTGGAGCAATTAGGTGTAGATAAGCTGAAGAATAAATATCCGGATGAAGTATCAGGTGGTGAACGGCAACGGGTGGCGATTGCCAGAGCCTTGTATAATGATCCTTCGATTATCTTAGCAGATGAGCCGACAGCGAGTTTAGATTCTGAGAAGGCGTTTGAGGTAGTTGATATCTTAGCGAAAGAAACAAAGGAAAAAAACAAAGCAACAATCATGGTCACGCATGATGAACGATTGATTAAGCAATGCGATCAAGTCTTTGTGATGAAGGATGGCGTGTTACAGCTAAAAGAAGGGTGACACTTAGAAAATAAGATGAGAGACACGGAAATTAGTTAATAAATTTCCGTGTCTCTTCTCTTATTTTTTCTGAAAATGTCAAAGATGATTAGTCACTGTTGAATCCGAAAGTAGAAAATGATTGCTTGGATTGGCTTCGATCAGCTCATGAATTGTACAGTTTCTATAGTAACCGTTTTGGATGAAGGGATCGCTGAAAAAGAGTAGCTGAGCTTCTAAAAGAGACTCGGCCTGCAATAATTGAAACGCTTGGTCGCTATCCTTCAAAGGGCCACACAATAACAGTACGCCAGTCTGCTCTAAATACTGAAGATGACTGACGTGAGCAGTTAACAGCTCCTCTGTCAAAAGGTTGGGTGTTTTCTCCTTTAGAGAACCAATATATTTTTTCATAGGTTCGTGTCTCCTACCATTTTGATTCAAGTAAAATCCAACGACTTTAGGATTTCAAAAGGCAGCCAACCAATCGATCCATCCTGATTTTTTACTAAAGCCCATTCGTAGACGACTTCAAGTAATTCGACGATGCTGTTTTCAGATGCTACAAGCTCAGTAGGGTTGTAGTCACGAGTCAGTATGTCCTTGTTAAGGTAATCTAATGGGAGATAGGTTGGATAGCCGTCGATGGTTCCAGCGGTCCAATTCTTATATTTTTTACAGGGGTTGAGTTCGGTAACCTTTGATCCAGCTGAAAATACAGGGAAAATCCCTTCTCCTAAATGGCGTTCAGTAACAACTAATTTCATTTCTTTCCCTCCTGTTTATTTATTATGATCTAATGAGAGTCAATTACCATTATAAGAACATATGTTCCTTTTGTAAAGAAGAAATCGAACGGTTTTCTATTTTTTGTACTTAGTAGAAAATGGCGTTCGTCTGGAAAGCAGACTGTAGCTCTAGTATATATAATTTAATGACAATCGTTATTTTAAAAAGGAATGTTGTTTTTATTGTTTGTGTATTTTATTGAGAATAACGATGCATGGGGTGGTTTTTCACGCTATATACAGTATGAATGTCTTGAAATATACAGTTTGAAGAAAAAAGCTGCCCTTGGAAATAGGCAGCTAAAAGGAGTATTACTCAATTAAGAGTAAATGAAAAATAAAAAAGTTGTTGGTTGTTACGTTATTTATAGTAATTTATACATATCTAAATGCCAATTTATTTTTTGGGGTGATCTCTGTTTATTTTTTAGTAAAATCGAAAGATGTGCTTAGAGCGAAAGGCATTGCCTTGTAATTTGGAAAATACTATTTATTTGGTTTTAAGCGACTGGATAGGGCACACATTATTGTCCTACACGCATTTTTACAGGGATATTTCTTGATCAATGAAACAAAGTGAAGAAAAAGTGCAACAAGCCGCAAAAAGCTCGAATTCAGAATTGTGTTACTTTAGTATAGTGTTTGTAGGAGGGAAAAGAATGAACGTCATATTTAAAGCAAAGGAGCAGCTCGCATTGGAGGATGTTATGGTCGTCACGCATCCTGATAAGGAGAAAGAGTGGCAGCAGCTCCGACAGGCAATAGAGCAAACAGAGAAGGTGTTAACTGTTATTGATGGTAAAAATAATCGCAACTGCCAGATTCCTATCAGCGCCGTTATCAGTATTGAGTCAGAAGATCGATCATGCAATTTAACTATGGCAAGCGGAGAAATGTTCCTTTACACTAAGCGATTGAAATATGTAGAGCAGGAGTTTGCGCCTTATGGGTTATAAGAGTAAATAACCAAGTGGTGATTAATCACAAAGAGATTGAACGATTTTCAGCTACAACGAATGCAAGAATCGAATTATTGATGAAGAACGGTGCTACATACTTTATCAGTAGACATTATATTAAAACATTTAGGAGGCTATTTTCATGATCAATCAATTAAAACAATCATTTTTTCAGGTATTTACGGTTACATTTGTGTGGGTTACGTTTTTACTGACAGTATTTTTTAGGGATCAACTAATTTCAATCAGTTATCTTTGGCATTTGATTGGGATTTCGACTAGCTTTGGTGTGATGTTTGGTGTGGTTTATAGTGGATTGTGGAATTATCTGACATTGAAACCAATCTGGAATGTACTGATTTCTTCTGGATTGAATATTGCGTTTGGTCTACTAGCTGTTTATCTATTTTCAACAGAAATGTTCGCGGTGATTCTTCCATGGTTGCCGGGGATGCTTGTGTTATCTGTGTTGCTGCATTCACTGGCATTCTATGTATATGCTAAGCTGGAGGCTAAAAGAAGTAGTAAAGAGCTGAATGAGCTCATTCATAATAAGTAGAAAAAAACCTTGTCGAAAAAATTCGACAAGGTTTTTGATTCGTTGTTACATTTTTTGGTTGTAGTATTCAACGATAAGTGCTTCGTCGATTTCTGCATAAAGCTCTTCACGCTCTGGTAAGCGAGTTAGGCTTCCTTCTAATTTTTCAGCGTCGAAGCTGATGAAAGCAGGGCGACCAAGAGTTGATTCAACTGCTTCTTTGATAGTTACAACATTTTTAGATTTTTCACGGATAGAAATCACTTGACCAACTTCAACGTGGTATGAAGGGATATCTACGCGTTTGCCATCAACAGTCACGTGACCATGGTTAACCAATTGGCGTGCTTGACGACGAGTAGTTGCAAGACCTAAACGGTAAACGACGTTGTCTAAACGTTGTTCCAGCAAGATCATGAAGTTAACACCGTGTTTACCTTCTTTGATTTTGCTTGCTTTTACGAACAAGTTAACGAATTGACGTTCATTCATACCGTACATATGACGTAATTTTTGTTTTTCAGTTAATTGCAAACCGTATTCAGATAATTTACCACGGCTGTTTGGTCCGTGCTGACCTGGTTTGTAAGGACGACGTGCTAGTTCTTTACCAGTTCCTGATAGAGAGATACCTAGACGACGAGAGATTTTCCAAGATGGTCCTGTATAACGAGACATTAAAAATTCCTCCAATAAATAAGTTTTTTTGGAGTAAAATAATCTTCTGAAAAATTCATATTCGTGCAGTTCATTCTTCAACCTTCACCTTTGCAGCCGCGGTTACGCAGTTGAACCATCATGAGGCAATGAACTGTTGACGAGTTATTATTCTTCTGCTGCATTATTTTACACAAAGAGTATTGTACCTTGAAAACAGCTGTAAAGTCAAGTTCTTTCAGTGCTTTTACTGGAGAAAGCGACAAAAAAATGGTTAAATGAGAGAATAAGTATAAAAAAATCACTGGACAAATGGCGTCAAGGTCATTAGAATAAAAAAGGATATTTTGAAAACACATAGTGAAAATCAATTGAAAAGGAGCAGTAATGATGAAACCAGTATCTCCTCTCTTTGAACAGATCGACAAGTCGATCAATAAGAAAATGAGTTTGTTTCAAAATAGTGTTGTTCGTTATGCTTTTCGTGCAATGCTGGCGTGTATGTTTTTAACCTTAGGTACTGCAATAGCTTTCGCTATCGCTATGAAAGGTGAGGACATTGCTCACGGTTTAGGAAAAATGCTTTATGCATTTATGTTCAGTTGGTCTTTAGTCATGATTCTTTATATGAATGCCGAATTGGGTACATCGAACATGCTTTACATGACGGTCGGTGTCTATCGCAAAAAGATTTCATTACCGTTTGCAGCAAAAATTTTGTTTACCTGTATTTTATTCAACTTAGTCGGAGGCGTGCTTTTTGGTTTTCTTATTTCTCAGACTGTTCCATTTCAAGATTTAGCTCCAGACAATTTTATGTTTACCTCGATTTCAGGGAAATTAACGAAGAGTACGGTTCAGATCCTTGTTGAAGGTATGTTTGCTAATATTGTTGTAAATACGGCTGTATTAGTAAGCATGCGTATGAAAGATGACGCTGGTAAAGTGGCAGCAATCATCTTTATTATCTTTATCTTCGCATTCTTGGGCTACGAACACGTTATTGCAAACTTCCCAGCATTTACGCTTGCATATTTTGCTTCGCACGGAACTATGGCTGCGTTGACAGTAGGTAATGTGATCCACAACCTTTTCTTTGCGCTGATTGGAAACTTCATTGGTGGCGGATTGGTCATGGGGCTAGGTTATGCTTGGTTGAATAATGCCGATACAAACTATTTAGATTAATAAGATAAATGAAGCTACGAGTGCCTCTATAGGTCTATTCGTAGCTTTTTGCTTTGGGCTCATATTTAAAAGATGTAAGTCATCTAGTATGCCAAATCTTGGTGTGCCTATTCAATTTACAATAAGTATTTTTCTGAAAAATCACTTGAAATTTTCAGTTCTGATAATTCTTCTACAGTTTGACTCTAAAGGCGAGAATCCAAGGGGAAGAGGACCTTCGGAATTGATTAAGGCATCTCAACAATTGGCTTTTTTAGTTAAAGTATGTAAAATAGATGAGTATATGGATAGGCGGTAAATGTTGGAAAATGTTAGTCGTCTATCTAATAATAAAAGAATAATGGTAGAAACGATCAAAAAATATAAAATAAAGGCAGGCAAAGTGATATTCCATGAAAAGAAAACTTTTTGCATTCGACATCGACGGTACGCTACTGGGGACAGATAAGCAAGCATTGGACAGTACGAGAGAAGCGCTGCAAAAGCTTAGACGGCAAGGACATTTGGTGACGATCGCTACGGGGAGAAGCCGTTACATGGCTCAGAAAGTCATTTTAGATTTGGAATTTTCAAATTATATCCTGTGTAATGGAGCCGCGGGTTTTTTGGGTCATGAACAGTATTACCAGAATCTTCTGGATGAAGAAGAGCTGCTGCGTTTTTCTTCAGAGTTGGAAAAACAGGAGTTAGGGCTTGCGTATGTTGGCTTGGATGATGTCAAGAAAACGAATAGTCACCGCGCAGAACAGGTTGTAACGGCTATGAAGTCCATTGATTTTCATGATCTGGCTTTTGATGAAGATTTCGCTAAATCTGCAGATATTTATCAGGCATTGGCGTTCTATGATGGCTCTTGTGAAGGGAAATTCGATCAGCAATTTTCGAAATTCCGTTTTGTTCGTTGGCACCCGGAAAGTGTGGATATTCTTCCTCAGGGCGGCTCAAAGGCAGCAACGATCATGAATCTGGCTGATCGAGTTGGGATCAGCCGTGAAGATATCATTACTTTTGGTGATGGGGACAACGATCGGGAAATGCTGCGGGAAGCTGGGATTGGTGTTGCAATGGGGAACGCAGAGTCCCATGTACAGAAGGAAGCTGCGATGGTCACAGACACGAATGATCAGGATGGCATCTGGAAGGCACTGAAAGAACTGAATTTTGTTTAAACAATCGGACAGTATTTTAAGAAGAACTGTTCATTAACAAAAAAGATGGATTCGCCGAGCGGCAAATCCATCTTTTTTGTTTTACTTTTTACTGATTCAATTTGTTGAACAGTCCATATATAGTAGGCTCATCCAATGCCAATTTTTCTCCGTCAACTAGCGCCTCTGTCACAGGGTAGTAGTCCTCTAAATCGGGAACTTCCCGCTGTTGAGCAGCAACGAAATCGGCCGCTTTTTCATATTTTTTTATGCTCGCTGTTGTGTCACTGCTTGTAACAAGATAATGAATTTCCAACATCGTCCTCATCCTTTTGTTTGTTACAACGACAGTATAGCGCGTATGCTGGAAAAAAGCGGAAATTTTGTCTCAGGTAAAATGTCTTACGAAAGAAGACAATTATTCGATCACCAATACGCCATCCTTCAATGCAAAAGGATTTTCTGCATTGATATGATCATAGAACATCACACCGTTCAAATGGTCGATTTCATGCTGTACAACAATCGCTTCATAGTTTTTTAAGCGTTTCTTGTGTTTTTCGCCCTCGGCATCGAAATAGGAAAGGGTGATTTTGTTATGACGAACGACATACCCAGGTACCTCGCGGTCGACAGACAAGCACCCCTCGCCTTCTGCAAGACAGGCATCTTGGACAGAGTGACTAATGATTTTAGGATTATACATCACGGCACTAAACTCAGGATCGGGCTTTTCCAGATCACTGCTCGGTACGTGAACAGCGATGATTCGTTTGGATATGTCCAACTGTGGGGCTGCCAGTCCGACACCCCCTCTTAATTCTAGTTCGGCTGCCTTTTCAGGGTCCTGACTGTTTTTTAGAAACGTCATCATATCTTTTCCTAATTCAATATTTTCCTCAGATAATGGGAAAGTCACCTCTTTTGCAACCTGACGCAATGTAGGGTGTCCTTCTCGGATAATATCTTTCATTGTAATCACTAGGATAATTCCTCCTTTTATAGTAGCGAAACAGTAAAAGCAGAAGCTCTTACCAGTACTTGATTGCTTAGCGTAATTAAGTGTATCACAAAACAAGCTGAAATGGGGAGTTTTCTATAGAAAAACGGGTGTTTCCCTACGGTTTATCTTGCTTTTTAAAGGGCTATCCTGTAAAGTATAATCTGTGTGGAAACACACCGTCTTTTACTTGGTTGTACGAGTCACCAACGTACTACTCAGTAAGCAGATGATACTTTAGAAAGAGGTGGAAAACATGGCAATGTCAAAAGAACAAAAAAACCAAATCATTAGCGAATATGCTCGTCACGAAGGAGATACTGGTTCGCCAGAAGTACAGATCGCTGTATTAACTGCTGATATCAATCACCTGAACGAACATGCACGCGTTCACAAAAAAGATCACCATTCTTACCGTGGACTAATGAAAAAAATCGGTCATCGCCGTAACTTGTTAGCTTACTTACGTAAAACTGACATCCAACGTTACCGTGAACTGATCCAACGCTTAGGTTTGCGTCGTTAATCAAACATGTGAAAGTGGGATTCACCGGAATCTCACTTTTTTGCTATGAGACATGGCAGTTGATCATGTTTCATAGCATTGATTTTGTACTGGATTTCTTTGAAGGGAAGTTTACATTGGTGAAACAGCTTCCTTTTGCTATGAGAACCTCTAGGCGCAGATAAAGGAATAGAAACGAAAAGAATTGGTGGTAGCTGCATTTTGGAAAGCTGGTCAGAGCTCTACTAATCAAATGAAAGAATCTAACCGTACTCGGATTTTTCCATTTGTTTAGTAGCGTCTCGCTTTTCAGAGGGCAGAAAAATCGTGGTTTCTATTAGTGTGAAGAGAAGAATTAGACTACTAGAAACAGCTTATCCGGTTGTCAGTCAATCGTAATGGTTGATAAAAGGACAAAGGACACAAAAGTATAAAATGAAAGGAATTCGTTTTTTGGGATAATAACGAAGTTACTTTCAATAGAGAGAAGGAGATTTTTTATGTCAGAGAAACAAGTATTTAAAACCACTTGGGGCGGACGCCCTCTGCAAGTTGAAATTGGTCAAATGGCAAAGCAGGCAAATGGTGCAGTATTGGTTCGTTATGGCGATACCGTTGTACTGAGTGCAGCTGTTGCTTCTAAAGATGCAAGAGATTTTGATTTCTTTCCACTAACAGTGAACTACGAAGAAAAAATGTACGCTGTCGGTAAAATCCCAGGAGGATTTATCAAACGTGAAGGACGTCCAAGTGAACGTGCGACATTAACGGCTCGTCTGATCGACCGCCCGATTCGTCCCATGTTTGCGGAAGGGTTCCGTAATGAAGTACAGATTACCAACGTTGTAATGAGTGTGGAACAGGATTGTACGCCTGAAATGGCAGCGATGTTTGGTTCTTCATTAGCGTTGGCAATTTCAGATATCCCATTTGCAGGACCGATCGCTGGTGTAAACGTTGGTCGTGTAGACGGCGAATACGTATTGAATCCAACGACTGAGCAGGCAGAAAAAACGGACATTGAATTAACCGTTGCCGGTACAAAAAAAGCAATCAACATGGTTGAAAGTGGCGCAAAAGAAGTTTCTGAAGAAGATATGTTGGGCGCATTACTATTCGGGTTTGATGCAATCAAAGAACTTGTTGCTTTCCAAGAGGAAATTGTAGCAGCTGTTGGTAAACCTAAGATGGAAGTAAAACTTCTACAAGTGGATGCTGACCTGAAAAAAGAAATTTTTGCGGCATATTATGGCACAATGAAAGAAGCTGTAATGACAGAAGAGAAGCTTGCTCGTGAGGACAATATCGAGGCTGTCAAAGATCAAGTAAAAGAAGTTTATGCTGAAAAATTTGCTGAGTCAGAAGACTTGGATCAAATCAAAAAAGAAGTAAAACAAATTGCAGAAGATCTTGAAAAAGATGTTGTGCGCGAGCTGATCACGATCGATAAAATTCGTCCTGATGGTCGTAAACTGGATGAAATCCGTCCACTTGCATCAGAAGTAGGTGTCCTACCTCGTGTGCATGGTTCCGGTCTGTTTACTCGTGGACAAACTCAAGCCTTGTCTATTTGTACATTGGCGCCATTAGGTGAACACCAAATCATTGATGGTCTGGGTCTGGAAGATAGCAAACGATTTATCCACCATTATAATTTCCCACAATTCTCTGTTGGTTCAACAGGACGTGCCGGATCACCAGGTCGTCGTGAAATCGGACATGGTGCATTAGGAGAGCGTGCGATGGCGCAGGTTATTCCGAGTGAAGCAGATTTCCCTTACACAATCCGTGTTGTTTCTGAAGTATTAGAATCAAATGGCTCTTCTTCACAGGCAAGCATCTGTGCCGGTATCCTGGCATTAATGGATGCAGGTGTGCCGATTAAAGCACCTGTTGCCGGTATTGCAATGGGCTTGGTCAGCGATGGTGAAAACTACACAATCTTGACAGATATTCAAGGGTTGGAAGATCATTTAGGCGACATGGACTTCAAAGTTGCTGGTACAAAAGATGGTATCACTGCATTGCAAATGGATATCAAGATTCAAGGGATTACCGAACAAATCTTAACTGAGGCATTGACTCAAGCGAAGAAAGCCCGCATGGAAATCCTTGCAGAGCTTACATCAACATTGAGCGCACCTCGTGAAGAGCTTAGCCAGTACGCACCGAAGATCGAAATGATTCAAATCAAACCTGCCAAGATCAAAGATGTTATTGGTAAAGGCGGCGAAACAATCAACGGAATCATCGATGAAACAGGCGTGAAAATCGACATCGATCAAGAAGGAAATGTAAGTATTGCTTCTGCCGATGCTGAGATGATTCAAAAAGCAATCAAGATCATTGAAGAGTTGACAAAAGAAGTGGAAGTTGGTCAAGTCTACTTAGGGAAAGTTGTTCGAATCGAAAAATTCGGCGCGTTTGTTAACCTGATCAAAGGCAAAGATGGCTTGGTTCATATTTCTCAGCTTGCTAATGAGCGTGTAAACAATGTGGAAGATGTTGTGAAGCTTGGTGATGAAATACTTGTGAAAGTAACAGAAATCGATAAACAAGGCCGTGTCAATATCTCAAGAAAAGCGATGTTGAACGAAGAAAACAAAGAAAAATAAATGATAGATGAATAAAATCTGATTATCTGAAAAACGAATGGGGCGTAGAAGCAAACAACCCGTTCGTTTTTCCTTATTGTAAAAAATGATAAAAAAAGTTAAAGAGCGCTTGCGCCTCTTTTGTTTGTATGGAAATAGTGGTAAAATTAAGGCTATCAGTTTGAAGACTATCTGAGGTGTCGTAGTGAAAAAATTCAACCCAAATAAAAATATAATCATTACTTTAATATTAGTAATTATCGTTGTTATTGTGATTAGTCTAACTGCCGCTCAGCGAGCAGGAGGGAAGAACAATATTGTTCAGTCTGCCGTAAATGATGGTGTAGGCCTTATCGATAAGATGATCTCAGCACCTGCAAAAGCAGTTGCGGGAAGTCTGGGTTCATTAACAGATTTATTTAATACATATGATGAAAACCAGCGCTTGAAAACCAAAATCGACAGTTATAATGAGTTGGCGATTCAAAATGATAATTACAAGAAAGAAATTGAAGAATTAAAAGGCGAACTAGCCTTAAATGAAACCTTGACAGACTATGAAAAGGTAACAGCCAATGTTGTGAGTCGTTCACCGGATACATGGCAAGATATCATGATTGTTGATAAGGGCAGTGCAGATGGTATTGAAGTAAACATGGCCGTTCTGGCACAAAAAGGTCTGATTGGTCGTGTAATTGAAGTGAATACCTTGTCGTCGAAGGTCGAATTACTTACGTCAAAAAATCAAAATTCCAATCATTTTCCAATACGTATCAGTTCGGAAGCAGGGGATTCCTACGGATTGTTGAAGGAATTTAATGATAAAGAACAGGCCTTGGTCGCAACACAGCTAACTGGTGATGCTGAAATCACTGTAGGTTCTGTTGTACAGACATCTGGATTAGGTGGCAATTCACCCGCTAATCTTCCGATAGGAACAGTCGAAAAGGTAGAGCCAGATCAATATGGCTTGGATCGTGAAGTGTATGTTAAGCCTTATGCAAGCCTATATGGTAACGGGATTTCTGTTGTGACAATTATTCAAAGATCGGCAGGGGGAAATGAATGATTCCAAAGGAAAAAGTAAAATACTTTGCACCTGCCCTGCTCTTTCTCTTGTTGTTGATTGATGGTCAGTTATCAATGGGAGCAGAAAATTTATTGGATAATGCATACTATCCGAGTGCCCATCTTTTACTTTTAGTCTATTTGTTGCTGATTCCAAATTTATCCAAAAGTTATGTTATTATTAGCGCTCTTGTTATTGGATTGATTTGTGATAGTTACTATTTAGGTGTATTGGGTATTTATACAGTCGCTCTGGTTAGTACGGTAGTATTGATGTATACATTTCAAGGGATCGTAGAGACAAATATCCCTACTGCTTTTTTCGGAATGGTCATATTTGTTACCAGTTATGAGTTGATTGCTGTTGCGTTACAGGTGATTTTCCACTTATCCAAAGTTGGACCAATCATATTCGTAACACGTGTGTTGGGACCGACACTGCTGTTTAACATGTTAATATTTGTGTTATTTTTCTATCCACTGAAGAGACTTTTTTCTACAAAATAGTCTCTTTTTTTGTTATGTTTTTTATTAATTTATTATAATATACGTTATTTTATCAGTTCTCGTGAAACAGTTTTGTAACATTATCTTTATATAGATGACACAAATCTATGTTACAATTTGAATGTTGCGAAACTAGAAAAATAATGAACAGTGAAATTATATACGCATTTATGCATAAATTCGGAGGAATAATTTAGTGAAAAAGAATCTTTTATCTACCTTGATGGTTTGCTCGATGGTACTGACAGCAGTAAGCTTACCAGTGACTGTGAATGCAACGGATTACGATACTCAAATTAAAGAGCAGGATCAGAAAATCGATGAATTAAAATCAAAAGAAGCGGAAGCAGAAGCTGAATTAGCGAAAATCGAAGCGGAATTGGAAACAACTGCCGATAAGATCGAAGAGTTATCCGAAACAAAAGAAGTTTTAACAGAAGAAATCAAAGCTCTTTATAATGAAATATCCGATTTGAATGTTCGGATTCAAAAAAGAGATGTTCAGATGCAGAAACAGGCACGAGATGTTCAGGTGAGTGGGAATGGGACGAGCTATCTTGAAGTGTTGTTGAATTCTGAGTCTATTTCTGATGCCCTGACAAAAGTACAGGGACTTACAACTTTGGTGAATGCGAACAACGATTTGTTGGAGCAGCAAACAGACGATAAAACAACAGTAGAAGAAAAGACGAAGGTTGTTGAAGGTCAGATTTCAGCTTTGGAAAAAGCAGAAGATGACTTGAAGGAAAAGCAAGATTCTTTAGATACATTGAAGATTCAGCAAGAAATTGCTAAAAATGATTTAGAGGCACAGCGTGCAACAGAAGAAGGCAAGAAATCTGAATATATCTCACAAAAAGAAGCGGCTGAGAAGAAGTTAGCAGATGAACAAGCGGCGCAAAAGAAAAAACAAGAAGAAGCAGAACGAATTGCCCAAGAAATATTAGCCGCAAACAAAACAACAAACGCTATCGAAGAGGATGGAAGAACAACGACAATCGTTACGCCTGAACAGTCCCCTTCTACAGGCGGCAGTAATGGGATGGATGTTTCTATACCTGAGAGTGCAGGCGAGGTTTCTTCTGCTAAGCAAGCAGCAATCAGTGCAGCCTTGGCTGATGTAGGAAATAGCTATCCGACTGGATGGGGCGCACAGGGAGAATGTTTGGTTTCCGTTCGTCGTTGGCTGAATGCGGGCGGCATCAATTTTGCTGTGGGCGGACCTCATAGTGGTTATTCAGCTTCTGGAGCAACTCAGGTCTCATTATCTGAGATAAAACCAGGAGATGTTATTCAGTATGAAAATATCTATACTCCGGAAGGCTGGATTGGCGGCGTTCATACAGTATTGATCGTTGGTGTCAGCAATGGGACACTGCACATTGTAGAAGCGAATAATCCAGGAGGATCTGGTTATGTCTCTACAACAAAAGGATGGACTCCGGCACCACCGGCTAATTTCAGAGCAGTGGTTTGGCGTTTCCCAGGCTAGATTAAATAGACAAATAATGGAGAACGGAGCAATGTAATTGTTCCGTTTTCTTTGTATACTCTGTAATCCATACGGAGATGGATTGGCTAAATGAGAATGCTTATTTTTATTGCAAACACGGAAGATGGATTACTAGAAGAGAATTTTCCAATTTTTCTCCTATTTGAAACATTTTTGTAATATTTCTATTATCTGTATGACATGGGAATATGTTAAACTGATGGAGTCATTAATTGAAAAAAGAATTTTTTACTGTTAAAGTTAATTTTAAATAATTTGTCGGAGGAATGAATAGTGAAGAAAAGTGTAATACCGATGCTAATGCTAAGCACATTAGTACTTTCAACAATTGGACCTTCTACAACTGTATTCGCGGATGATGTTGATTCGAATATTCAACAACAGGACCAAAAAATTAGTGGGTTGAAATCACAGGAAGCAACTGTTCAAACACAGATCGCTTCTTTACAAAATGAAATTGCAGCAATTGCTGTACAATCAGATGAGCTACAAGGACAGCAAACTGAATTGAGAGAGCAAACAGCGACTCTTGAAACAGAAATTGCTGATTTAACAAAACGTATCGAAAAACGTGAAGAGGCTATTCAAGGTCAAGCACGCGACGTTCAAGTAAATGGGAACCTAAGCTACATGGATGCGATTTTATCCGCTGATTCATTCTCAGATGCAATTACACGTGTTCAAGCCATGTCAACAATCATCGGTGCGAACAATGATTTGGTTCAACAACAAAGAGCAGATCAACAGGCTGTAGAAGCGAAAAAAGCTGAAAATGATGAAAAATCAAAACAAATTGAAGAAAATCAAATTGCTTTGGAAGCTCAAAAGGGCGATATTATCAAATCACAGCTTGACTTAGAAATTCTACAAACGGGTCTTGCGGCTGAACGTGCAACTGCTGAAGATCAAAAAGCATCATTGGTTCAGCAAAAAGCAGAAGCAGAAGCGCAACGAGCTTTAGTGGCACAACAAGAACAAGCGGCTAAAGTAGCAGCAGAGCAAGCTCTTGCAGCAGCAGTTGCAGCACCAGCTGTGGCTGAAAATCAAACACAAGCAACAGAAGATACGACTAATTCAACAAATAATGAAACACCAACAAATACAGGTAATAATGGTGGAAACGAAACACCTGCACCAACGCCTAACCCAGAACCAACGCCGGCGCCAACGCCAGATCCGACACCTACACCAACTCCGGATCCGACGCCAACACCGACACCAACTCCAGAGCCAACACCAACTCCGGAGCCAACACCAGCACCACCTGCAACTGGTGGGTCAGCTGTTTCTATAGCAGCGGCACAGGTTGGTAAATCATATGTTTGGGGTGCAAAAGGTCCGAATAGCTTTGACTGTTCAGGATTGGTTTACTACGCATATATGACTTCTCAAGGTCGTAATGTGGGTGGCTATACTGTTGCTCAAGAAGGTGCGGGAACTCGTATTTCTGTATCTGAGGCACAGGCGGGAGACTTATACTTCTGGGGTTCACCGGGAGCTTCTTGGCACGTAGCAATTGCTACTGGCGGAGGCGGCTTCATTCATGCTGCTAATCCAAGCGATGGCGTATGTTACGGTAACACTGGTTCATACATGCCAAGCTTTGCTGTACGTATGTAATTCAAATGAATAATCAAAAAGATCTGGAATTTTCCAGATCTTTTTTTTGTGTCTAACATAAAATCATTTTTTTAATAAGGAGCAGTGAGGAAGCGATATAGAAAAACTGACTAAAAGCTTTTTGAATGGGGAGCTTTTAGTCAGTTGTATATTCTATTTATAATTTTCAGTTAATGCTAAGAATTCATTGATATCTGCGATGACTAGATCAACTGCATGCTGCCAGAAGTCTGGTTTGGTCAAATCAATCTGCAAGTGCTTTTGCGCTAATTCTTCCGAAGTCATGGAAGCTGTATCACGCAACAAATCAATGTATTTATCTTCAAAATCAGCTCCGCTTTGTTGAGCGATGGCATAGATACCCATACTGAATAGATAGCCAAAGGTATATGGGAAGTTATAGAACGGCACATCATCAATAAAGAAATGCAGCTTGCTTGCCCAGAAATGCGGATGGTATTGATTCAGGGATTCCTGATAGCTTTCCTTTTGAGCAGAGAGCATCAACTCAGTTATCTGTTCTTCAGTCAATAGCCCTTCTTTTCTCGCTTGATAGTAGTTTGTTTCAAAGATAAACCGGGCATGGATATTCATAAACATAGCGTTAGCATTTTGCAGCTTGGCATCCAGTAGGTTGATTTTTTCTTCAGTCGTTTTTGCTGTCTTCAAGGAAGCGTCTGCAACGATTAATTCAGCGAAAGTGCTGGCTGTTTCTGCGACATTCATTGCGTAATCACGATTCAATGTAGGTAGATCCCACATCACACTGCTGTGAAAGGCATGGCCAAGCTCATGAGCTAGAGTAGCCACTTCATTTATGGAGCCCCCGAAAGTCATGAAGATACGGGATTCCTGAGTTTCCGGTAATTCAGTACAGTAGCCGCCAGGGCGTTTCCCAGGGCGATCTTCTGCTTCTATCCAGCTTTTTTCAAAGACTTCTTTTGCGAACTGTTCCATCTTTGGGCTGAATTTTTCGAAGTTTTTCAAAATGAATGATGCCGCTTCGTCAAAGGAGAAGGTCTTTTCCTCTAGCTCGCCCAAGATCACAGGAGCATCCTGATCCTGCCAATCCATTTTTTCTTTTCCGAATAGCTGGGCTTTTCGAGTTAAGTAATCGATAAAATGCTGTTTATTTTTAGTAATGACCTGCCACATGGTTTGTAAGGTTTTTTCACTCATACGGTTATAGGTCAATGGATTTTCCAGAAAATCATCCATTCCGTGAAGCTGATATTCACTGAGGCGAAAGCCATCTAAATGGTTAAGTGTATCTGCTAGTATTGGGGCTTTTTCAGTCCAAGCTGCTTCCCATTTATCAAATAATTCTTGGCGAACAGCTGCATCAGGATCGCTGGTCATTCGATTGAACGCTTGTCCTGCTGACAGCTGAACGACCGTACCGTCTTTTTCAGTATGTGGAATCGAAAGAGTAGATACGATGGTGTCATAATGACCGCTCCAAGCAATCAATCCATTTAGAGAAAGCGTGTTGATAATATTCTCCTCTTTTTCTGAGAGTAGGCGTTGTCCTTCTTTACGTAGTTCATTTAGTCGAAAGGCGATGGGTTGAAATGCTTGTTGATGGGTGAGCTTCTGCCATTGCTCCGGCTGGATTTCGGTTAATTTCTTTTTTAGTAACGTATCGCCCAGCTGTAGGCCGGGGTACAGATCGTTGAGAGAGCCTAGTAATACTTTTGCTGCGCTGTCATTTGTATTGGCAGCCAACAAGGCATTGATATAACTGCTACATTGACTAAAACCGTTCGTTAGCGTACTTTGTAAGGCGATGATTTCTTTTAGCGGCTCTTCCATTCCAGACTCGGTTGGTTTCCAACTACGTATGCTTGTTTGATACTGGTCGGTTTCTTCCTTTAGCTTTTCCATGCGATTTTTTAACGCTGGTGAGGAGCTGCCTCCGGAAAAGATACTGTCTAAATCCCAAATAAGGGAATAACTCATAAAACACCCTTCTTTCTTTTTCATTGTTATTTGTCTATTATAGCAAAACCCATTGTTTCTTACAGAGAAAAAGGCTACTATTAATGAGGTGGGGTGATAAAATGAAAGGTTTACTAAAAAACAGCAATTTATATTTAGTCATAGCATTTATTATCATGGGAATTCTATTTTATAGCTCTTCACAGACCTATGAAGAACAGTCTCAAATCGATTTATTACGGCGTTTATTAGTGGATGAGCCATTTAAGGATCGTTTAAGTGGGGTCTCGTTTGTCTATGCTTCTCAGGAAGTAAGTATTCAGGCAAGTGGCTATTTTAGCTTCATCGAATTTTTTATTCGTAAGGGTGCTCACTTCGGTACCTACTTTCTTTTAGCAGGAAGTTGGTTTCTGGGGTTGAAGCCGCGTATCAATCAATTGGGGCTGACAGCGGTGGTTTCATGGCTGGCGGCTACGGGATATGCTGCGCTGGATGAGCTGCATCAGATGTTTACAGGTGGACGCTCACCTTTGTTTCAAGACATTGCGCTAGATTCGATTGGTGCATTGACAGCGGTAGTGTTATGTTTGTTGATTGTTGGCTTGAAAAGCCGGAAAAAGTAAAATAGGTAAGGTTATGAATGGAGAGAAGCCTTCGTTTATAACCTTCTTTGTTTTTCCCATGTGCTTGCACATAAAAGAAAAGATAGTACAATGATAGAGAAGCATAGTTGAAGGAGGACGTGACATGGCTGGACATAGTAAGTGGAAAAATATTCAAGGGCGAAAAAATGCACAAGATGCGAAAAGAGGCAAAATATTTCAGAAGCTTTCCAGAGAAATATACATGGCTGCGAAGGCTGGTGGAACGGATGCAGCAACGAATCCCTCGTTACGTATGGTCATTGATAAGGCGAAGGCAGCGAATATGCCAAACGACAATATTGATCGTGCGTTGAAAAAAGCGAGCAGTTCAGGTGATAATGAGCATTATGATGAAATCACTTATGAAGGATATGGTCCCGGTGGTTCAGCGATTCTTGTATACGCATTGACAGATAACCGGAATCGGACGGGGACGAATGTTCGGACGGCGTTCAATAGAAACGGCGGCACGTTAGGAGAAAGCGGCTCAGTCAGCTATATGTTTGACCGTAAGGGCTATTTTGTTATTGAAAGAGCAGGACTCGCGGTGGATGAGGATACGCTGTTGGAGCAAGTACTTGAAGCCGGAGCTGAGGATTTGGAAACTTCGGAGGAGGTATTTGAGATTTATACGGCTCCTGAAGATTTTGCGGATGTTAGAGATCAACTGCAGGAGCAGGGATATACATTTGCTCAAGCGGAGCTGACGATGCTTCCTCAAACACTTGTGACATTAACGGATGAACAGAACGAAAAGCTGCAGGGCTTGATCGATAAGCTAGAGGATGACGACGATGTTTCTGAGGTATTCACTTCGGCTGATTTGTAAGTGAAACATCAGGGAAGAGAATCAGAAACATAGTCTAAAGAATTATGGTAACTTGATAACGTAGTGATGGAAGGTAGAAGCAGCAGGTTTCGAAAAGAAGCTTGCTGTTTTTTTGTTGATCAAGGAACAATCGAGAGGGGGAAGCCAAGACTATCAATGGTAAGTAGCATTTAAAAAATAGCGTTGACATCACGAGGCAGCCTTTTCCGCTTAAGGAACTCAAGGTGAAGCATATCGCTAAACCAGCTTTACTTGATAAGAGCAGATAATGGAATGGTGTGTGAAGTAAAAATAAGAAATATATCTTATGTGAAACGATTCCTTTCAAAAAGGAAGGGGCAAATTTAGTGAACACCTATTGTTCATTTTTTGAGGATAAGGCGATTCTTTGGGTAGAAGTTCTGTATAATCAATGTGATGAAGAAAATAAAAAAGTTTCCAACCTTTTTGATCGCGGGATCGTCTAATAAGCAAAGAAGGTGAAAAAATGAAGAATGTGCTGGTTGAAAAAGCAATTGCCGGAAGTCGTGAGGCATTAGAGGTACTTTTAAAGGAACATTATCAGCAATTATACAAAACGGCATTTCTCTATGTAAAGAATGAAGCGGATGCACTGGATATTGTGCAGGACGCGGTGATTAAAATCATGAAGAAAATAGATACCCTTCAATTCCCTGAGTATTTCACGACTTGGGCAGTGCGTGTTGTGATTTTTACGTCTCTGGATCATTTGAAAAAAACTTCGTTTATGGAAGAAGTGGACGAGCAGGTTTGTGATCCTGAAAAAGGGCTATCAAAGGAAGAGCATTTGGACATTTATGAAGGAATACGAAGGTTGCCTCAGCATCTGCAGGAGGTAACGATTCTTCATTATTTCTATGGCAGAAAAGTGAAAGAGATCAGTGCAGTTCTGGATGAGCCCTTGGGAACAACGAAATATAAGCTGCATGAGGCGAGAGCGAAATTAAAAGGCTATCTTGAGGAGGGAGCGCAATGAAACTGAATCAAGAGTGGAAACAGCAATGGGACGCAATAGACGTTCCGGAAACAGAGCTTACACGAATTATTGAAAAGGTAACGGCTGTACCAGAAAAGGTCACACTGTGGGAGAGAATGAAGACAGCGATAAAACGAATGAAAAAGAAATTCCGTAGACGAACACTATACCTAGTAGGGGCGGTTGCACTATTTTTACTTGTTAGCACGAGCATTATCTGGTCACAGCAGCAAACCGTCGAATATTCTTATGATAAGGCTACCCAAGAGGTTGCGCCCACAGAAGAAGGTATGATGAAGATGGAGGAAGCAACCGCTCCGGATTCAGAGACAGCCGTTACTGGGGACGGCGAAGCAACTAAAGCAAAAGCGGATGGGACTCCAACTGCTGTTTCTGGTAAGATTGCACACTTCTATGACTACTCAAAGCAAACAACAGATTTTTCCGGCGATATCAATAAGATAGAAAAGTTGATCGAGGAGAGCGGCAGCTATATCGAGACATCGAGTCGTAGCAACTGGTCGGGTGATTTGCAATCGGCGTATTATAAAATTCGAATTCCGGAAGAAGGAAACGGCGGTAAAGAAACGCTGGAGAAGCTTCGTGGAATTGGCGATACGGTCGATGAAAATGCTCGAACGGAGAACTATTCTTCACAGTATACAGATAATGAGAGCCGGATCAAAGCTTTGGAAACAGAAGAAAACGCCTTGTTGGATATGCTAGGAAAAAGTGAAAAGCTGGAGGATATGTTGAAGATTCAGGAGCGGCTATCTACGATTCGAGCAGAGCGAGAAACTCTCGTTCGTTCAAATAAAGGCATTGATAATCAAGTGGACTATGTGACTGTAGAGCTATCGATCGATGAAGTGAATAAAGTAGAGAAGAAACAGGGAAGTCCTTCTGTTTTCACGCGGATTTCAGGGAATTTTGAGGAACAGAAGCTGTTTTGGATAAAAGCAGCAGAAAATATTCTTGTTTTTGTGGCAAGCAATGTGCTGTATTTCTTGATTGGGCTGGTTCTTCTACTAGTTTATATCTATAAAAGAAAAAAGAGAAAACAGAATAAAACAGAAAAGACAACGGCGGAGTGATCTGCCGTTGTCTTTTAACGTTTGATAAATCGATAAGGGATGGCGATTCGAGTATTTGTTTGCTCGAATAGCAGACGGAATGCTTCTTCTCCGCAACGATCCAAATGGTGATCGACGGTGGAAAAATTCAGCAAATGACTGGCAAGCAGATTTTCCTCACCGATGATTTCTACAGAAGTGGCATCGATAGATTGAAGAATCCCTGCCGCTACTTCATCACTATTGGCAAAGACGGCATCTAGCTGAGGGAGCTGAGCAAATCGGTTTCCAGCAGTTATGCCACTCGCATAGTTTCGGCAATCAGGAATAATCAAGTCTTCATCTGGAAAGCGCCCGAAGACTGTTTTATGTGCTTTCATCATCAAAGCAGTGCTTGGGCTGATCGATTGAGGTCGTCCGACAGCAAGGCCAATATGAGAAAAGCCTTTTTGCTTAAAATAATCAAAAACCTCTACATAAGATTCTTCTCTGCTGAAAGAAACAGCGGAAATCGGGTAATTACCGGTATCTTCACAGCAAACGATAGGTCCATATTTTACATGCTGCTGAATCGTGTCAAACGAGGTCCGCTTTGATGTGATGATCAGTCCGTCAAAAGCTTTTGCAGCGAGCTGTTTCAGATAGTGATGTTCCTTTTCCAAATCGTAGTTCGTTGGTAAAAGAGTGATTTTATAGTCCTTCTTAAAGGCTGCCTTCAAAATGCCACTGATGATTTTATCGTAGTAAGCGACATTGGCATAAGGAATCAGTACACCAATATTTTTTGATAAGCCATAACTCAAATCTCTGGCTTGTGCACTGGGCACATAGTCTAGCTCATCAATGAGTTGGAGGATAAGGTTTCTTTTTTCTTCAGATACATAGGGGTGACGGTTCAAGACACGAGAAACTGTTGTGACAGAACAATCAGCCAGTCGAGCGATATCACGAATTGTCGTCATAGTGATCTCCTTGTATTTTGTAATGTATGCCGCCAGAGGTCAGGATTTCAGCCATAGCTGTTAGCCAGACGAAGCATTTAACAATAGGTAGCGACAGGCAAGTGGCTCTCTATATAATGAACGATGTGATTGCCATAGTCAACAAAGCGATATTCTTCTTTGTTATAGAAAAAGCTGAGTCTTGGGCAGTCGTCCTTTTGAATCATTGGCTTAGTGAGTTGTGTTAAGTCTATCGTTTTGTTGAAGGTTTTACAATAATCGTTTAAGCCACTCAGCTCCATTATCCCATTATTAATGTGGGCAGTAACGAAATAAAAATCGCTTCCTAGTGTATCGCTGTATTCTACAATTGCTTGAATCATAAGTGATTCCCCCTTCTTTTTCTCTACTATACTTTCTGAAACGCGTAACAGGTCAAGGGTGAAATTATAAAAAGGCGTCTCTTTTGTAATTTTTTTTGGTCGGGCATATACTCAAAGCGAGTAAGAGAATTGAGAGGAGACTATCGAATATGTTGAAAATAAGTGAAGGAAAGAAAGCGGCGTTGGATCGTTTGTCTTCAAAAAATGGCATCATTGAGGCACTTGCGATCGATCAACGAGGCTCTCTGAAAAAAATGATGGCGGGCTTTGGGGAAAACAATGCAGAAGAAGAGATCATCCATTTTAAACAGGCGGCTTCTGAAGAGTTAACCAAATACGCCTCAGCGATTTTACTTGATCCTGAGTATGGCTTGCCCGCTGCAAAGCATCGTGCAGCAACTGCCGGGCTGCTTTTAGCTTATGAAAAAACAGGCTATGATGTCTCTACACCAGGGCGGATGCCGGATATTTTGGAAGATTGGTCTGTGACCAGACTGAAGGAAGAAGGCGCCGACGCTATTAAATTTTTACTATATTACAATCCGGATGATGACCGAAAAATCAATCACTTGAAGCATGTGTTTGTCGAACGTTTAGGCAGCGAATGTGAAGGAGAGGATATTCCATTTTTCCTTGAAATCGTGACCTATGATACTGAAATCGAGGATGTCCATTCGGCAGACTTTGCACGAATCAAGCCTAGAAAGGTTATCGAATCGACAATGGAATTTGCGAAGCCCCAATACCACGTAGATGTCTTGAAGCTGGAGGTCCCTGTAGATATGAATTATGTAGAGGGCTTCTCTGACAGTGAGCCTGTTTATACAAGGGAAGAAGCTTTGAGTTATTTCAAAGAGCAAAGTGATGCAGCGGATATGCCGTTTATTTTTCTCAGTGCCGGGGTAACAATGGCGCTGTTTCAAGAAACGATTAAGTTCGCAAAAGAGGCAGGCTCGACTTTCAATGGTGTTCTTTGTGGTCGGGCAACCTGGCGTGACGGGGTAAAACCATATGTAATGAATGGCGAGGAAGCTGGGAAAGAATGGTTCCAAACGCAAGGAAGAAAAAATATCGAAACCTTGAATGAGGTTGTTGAGCAAAGCGCCAGCTCGTGGCGTAATAAAGTGGAATGAGAATAGAGTGAATAGTGAAAATACTGACAGAACATCGTGAGAGAAGCGGTGCTCTGTCTTTTTTTTTAGATTTTCATTCTCGACTGGTATCTTTTTAGATACCTTTTTTCTTGTGTAAAAGGATGGTTTTACGTAAAAATAAGCTGAATTACGTATTATCAGTTGACTTTGCAAGCGTTTTTACCGTATACTCATATTGTGGTTACTACCAGTTGGTTTTTTAATACCAGTGAAAGGATGTGAAGGAATGATCGGTTGTATTTTGACAGGTCATGGCAGCTTTGCCCCGGGGATGATGGGCGCGGTGGAAATGATTGCCGGACCTCAAGAAGCGTTTGAAGTGGTTCCATTTCAAGAAGAGGAGGCGCTAGAGGTATTTGAAGAAAAGCTGGCACAAGCTGTGGAAAAGCTGTCATCAGCGGATGGAGTCGTGATATTTACGGATCTTCTCGGAGGGACACCGTTTCGGACAGCGATGCTGACTGCCGCTGATAAGGAGCAGATTCAGGTGATTGCTGGAACAAATCTACCGATCTTGATCGAGGGCAGCGGTTTGCGCCATGGATTTGATTCCGTTGATGCGTTTATCGACGCGATTTTGGTTATCGGGAAAGAGGGACTGATGCATGCAACACTTGATTTGTCCGCTACTTCAGCAGAAGAAGAGCAGGAAGAAGGGATCTAGTTATGTGGCAGAATATACTGGCTTCGTCCGTTGTAATGATTGTTTTTCTACTAGTGATGGCACTTGTTTATTATTTTCTTAACTTTAAAAATGTAAAAAAACAGAAGGAGCATTACAGAAAGCTACATCAAGAATTGGCTGTTGGTCAGCAGGTCATTTTCTTAAATGGTGTCTACGGAACCTTGACTCGAGTAGGAAATGAAACGGTCGATGTAAAGGTGAAATCTAATGCAGTGATGGAAGTATCAAGATTTGCTATTACAGAGGTTGTTGCGCAATAGCCAACACTTCTTAATAAATAGTTTTGGAAAGGAGAAGAAAAGAATGCCGAATATTTTATTGACACGTATTGACAATCGTTTGATTCATGGGCAAGTGGCAACGCAATGGAATGGATCACTGGGATCCAATTTGATTTTAGTGGCAAATGACAAAGTAGCAGGGGATAAGGTCAGACAAGGCTTGATGGATATGGCTGCACCAAATGGTGTTGCAACAAGGTACTTCACATTGCAAAAAACCATTGATATTATTCATAAGGCTTCGGCTAATCAAAAAATCTTTATCATTGTAGAAAATCCGCAGGATGTTCTGACACTGGTAGAAGGCGGCGTGCCAATCAAAAAGGTAAACATTGGAAACATGCACATGGCAGAAGGAAAAAGACAAGTTGCTACGACAGTTGCAGTGGATGATCAGGATGTAGCGGCCTTTAGAAAGCTGCAGGAAGACGGTGTTGAGCTGGAAATTCGTCGTGTACCGACAACTCCTGTGGAAGACACAAAGAAACTTTTTAGTTAAAGCAGGAAAGGAGATAAAAAATGGATTATAGTATTTTACAAATATTATTGGTGTTTTTAGTAACCTTCATTGCTGCTATCGACCAATTCAGTTTTCTGGAATCACTTTATCAACCGATCGTTACCGGAATGGTTATCGGGCTGATTTTAGGGGATTTGCAGACAGGATTGATTGTTGGCGGAACGTATCAGCTGATGACGATCGGAAATATGCCGGTCGGTGGGGCTCAACCGCCTAACGCGGTGATTGGTGGAATCATGGCTGCTGTTCTGGCTATTACCTTGAAGCTTGAACCAACCGTAGCTGTAGCAACAGCGATTCCATTTTCATTATTAGGTCAATATGGAGTGACCCTGATCTTCTCATTGATGTCTCCAGTGATGGCTGTCGCAGACAATTATGCACATGAGGGAAATACAAAAGGGATCGACAAGATTAACTATTTAGCAATGCTCGCTTTGGGTAGTATTTTTGGTATTATTGTTGTTTTATTCTTTATCGGTGGACAGACATTTGGTCAAACCGTAGTTGATGCCATTCCTGAGTGGTTGATGGGCGGCTTAAGTGCTGCTGGTGGGATGATGCGTTATGTCGGGTTTGCCATTTTGCTTAAGGTAATGGTTTCAAGAGATATGTGGGGCTTCTACTTCTTCGGTTTTGCTATGGCAGTCATCGTAATGGCAGCACCAAGTCTAAGTGGTCCGGCCTTGATTATTCTAGCGTTCATCGGTTTTGCACTGGCTTTCTGGGATTACCAAGTTCAAACAAAATTCAAACAGTCTGCAGCTACTAATGTTGGAGGTGACGAAGATGGCATATAACATTCCTGATAACTATCAAAACACCACACCAGCCAATCAGCTGGATAAAAAAACACTAAACAAAATGGTTTGGCGTTCATTATTTCTTCAAGCGTCCTTCAACTATGAGCGGATGCAGGCGGGTGGTTGGCTGTACTCTATTCTTCCCGGATTGAAAAAAATCCATGGAGACAACAAAGATGATTTGTCCGCATCTATGAGCCATAACCTTGAATTTTTCAATACCCATCCATTTTTAGTGACGTTCGTAATGGGGATCGTCTTGTCGTTAGAACAAAACAAAGCAGATATTCCTACGATTCGTGCCGTACGTGTGGCAGCGATGGGGCCTTTGGGTGGTATCGGTGATGCGTTGTTCTGGTTTACATTGGTTCCGATTACTGCTGGGATTACTTCGAATATGGCGATTGACGGAAACATTGCTGCACCATTTATTTTCTTACTGGTATTCAACCTTGCTCAATTCGCGTTGCGTTTCTTCTTAATGAATTGGTCCTATAAACTGGGAACAGATGCGATCGGTGTACTGACCGAAAATGCCAAAGAGTTCACGCGGGCAGCAAGTATTCTGGGGATTTTCGTTGTAGGTGCGTTGACCTGTGTGTACGGTGCAACCAAAGTAGACGTCAAGATTCCAAATGGTACGACTAGTGCATTGTACTCAGTGACAGAGGTTGTACCTGCTGCGGATGTTCATAAGTTTGATGAGTACATCTATAAAAAGGATGACAATGGCAAGCTGACAGAGGACATTCAAGATGCTGGTACAGATGAAAAAGCATTGGGTGTGAAGAAATTGTCTACAGGCGATTTTGAAGTAACCTACAATCAAAATGAGACAAGAGATGTCACGATCAATATTCAGGAAATATTGGATGGTATTCTGCCTCAGATGATTCCATTAGCATTGACCATGATGCTGTATTTCTTCCTAGCTAAACGCGGCTGGACTCCATTAAAATGTATCGGTCTAGTGTTAGTCATTGGTTTAGTTGGCTCCGGATTTGGCTTGTGGCCAACAATTTGGCCGTAGAAAAATAATACGGGAAGAAGATAGCGCTAAATTGACTGTAACACTTTGAGTGTAGCGAAGCTCTTGGATGAATGGTGGATTTAAAATGAGTTGGTGTTGGGATCGAAACACCTTCTATCCCAACACCCTCTTAAGAGAGAATGTTTGTCCCAACCTTTGTTCAAACCATTGAATTTCAGCGAAAGAATAGGTAGACTTATCATGTGGTAATTACCACTTGTCAGTAGCAGAATGAAAACAGTCGATTGAAAGGAACTGATGAGCATTATTTTTATTATCAAGTCTCTAGTCACTGCGATTGGATAGTTGAGTAAAAATGAAAAATAGCTTTGGGTTCAAGAGCTCAGTGATTTATCTGAGCTAGCTAGTTAAAAGGAGAACGACTGGTAGTTTGATGTGCTACTTATTCGGGAGGGGAAGACTTTGGAAAGAAAGAGAAGACAACCATTATACGATCAATTGGTCGATCTATTGAAAGAACAAATTGAAAATGAACTGAAACCGCACGCGATGCTGCCGTCAGAGCGAGAGTTATCTGAAAAGTATGGGTTAAGCCGTACGACGGTTCGTTTGGCATTGCAGGAATTGGAAAAAATGGGCTATATCTATCGTCAGCATGGCAAAGGAACGTTCGTTTCTTCAATCAGTCAAGAGGTCACGAATTTGACCGGGGGCTATAGCTTTACAGAACAGATGCGTTCTTTAGGGAAAGAGCCGGTGACGACGATTTTGGACTATCGAATCGTTGAAGCAAACAAATTTTTTGCAGAACACCTAAATCTTTCGCTTGGGGAAAAAATCATCAAGTTCAAGCGCTTGAGAAGTGCCGATGATCTGCCTATGATGGTCGAGCGTTCGTATTTGCCGTATAAGAAATTCATGATGATGAAACGAGAAGATTTAGAGATCAAGCCGCTGTATGATTTGTTTGCTGAGGACTATGGGGAAACAATCAAGTTAGCGGAAGAAGAATTTTATGCAAGTATTGTAAGTGATAATGATGCGAAACAATTGGATGTGCCTTATAGTGCGCCAAGCCTTAATTTGGTTCGAACGACGTATAACATAAAAAACGAAGTGATCGAATTTACATTAAGTGTGGCACGGGCAGACAAGTTCCGCTATAAGGTACGCCATGTTCGCTGATTAAAACGAGGAGGCGCATGCTGAATGTTTGAAAAAACGGCAGACATTTTAAAAGAAATGGGTGCGGATATCACAACAGGTGAAATCAAACAACAGCCTGAATTATGGCAGGAAACACTGGAAATTTACAAAAAGAATGAGGAAGCAATTTATGCTTTTCTTGAGAAGATAAAAAGGGAGACCCAGCGGAAAATCCGAGTGATTTTCACGGGTGCCGGCACCTCTCAGTATGTTGGAGATACCTTAGTCCCTTATCTAACGAGACAAGGAGACACCCGTAACTTTTCATTTGAAAGTATCGGAACAACAGATATTGTGGGAGCACCGTATGACTATTTACTGCCTGAGGAACCAACTATTCTGGTTTCATTTGCACGAAGCGGGAATTCGCCAGAGAGCTTAGCCGCAGTTGCGGTAGCGGATAAATTGGTCAAACAGCTTTACCATATCACGATCACCTGTGCAGCGGACGGGCAACTGGCATTGGCTGCTGAAGGGAAAGAGAACATTTTGTTGCTGTTAATGCCGCCAAAATCAAATGACAAAGGATTTGCAATGACAGGCAGCTTTACCTGTATGACATTAAGTGCGTTGTTGATTTTTGATCAGGAGGTGCTTGCTCAAAAAGAAGCATACATACAGGCAATGCAGGAAATGGGACGTGAGGTCATTCAACGTGAGGCTGAAATTCAAACAGTTTTGGCTCGCGATTACCATCGAATCGTTTATCTAGGCTCCGGCTCGCTGAGCGGATTGACGAGAGAGGCGCAGCTGAAAGTATTAGAGCTGACAGCTGGACAGATTGCAACGGTATTTGATTCCTCCTTAGGCTTCAGACATGGACCAAAATCATTTGTGGATAAGCAGACATTGTTGTTTGTATTTGTTAATAATGATGGTTATACAAGAAAATATGATTTGGATATTTTATCTGAAGTTCAAGGCGATGGGATTGCCGCTGCTGTTGTCGGCATTGGTCAACAAGTAGAAGACTCCCTCATAGGGACACCGTTTGTCTATTCAAACAAAGAAGTTCTATTGCCGGAAGCCTATCTGGCATTCCCGGATATTTTGTTTGCTCAAACCGTGGCACTGCACAGCTCGATCAAGGTCGGAAATACACCGGATACACCTTCACCTACAGGTACTGTCAATCGTGTGGTTCAGGGTGTGACAATCCACGAGCTTTAAAAACAGTGACTAAGAGAAGATGGATCGTGGAAGAAGTGACAACAGCAACTGTTGTTTATGCAAGAAGTAGTTGTTAAAAGGTTGTTACCATTCATAGTACGTACTGTAGTACTTGCAGGCAACAGGAGTAGCACCACACCTTCATTATAAATTTTAAGGGGCCGGGATATTAGTGGATGAGCTAATATCTCTGTCACTGTTTTTGGTGTACCCTTTTTACTTGAAACTAGGCGGGTTTTACAGAAGGTTTTTGAAAGAGGTTTGAGTAAAAGATGAGCTATACGCTAAAACAGCAGGTATGAGTTATTGATCTTCAGCAAGAGAAAGAAGGAAGAATGAATGAGTAAGTACTTTATTTATGCAGACCGTTTCTTTTTAAAAGGTGGTGTGGAAACGAGTGGCTATTTAACGGTCGTTGATGGACAGTTTGGTGCGTTTGTGAAAGAGAAACCATCCGGAAAAATTGTTGACTACAGTGGTTGTTGGATTGCTCCGGGACTAGTAGATACGCATATCCACGGCTTTATGGGGCATGATGTCATGGATAATAATTTTGATGGAATCAAGGAAATGTCAAAAGGATTACTTAGCTGTGGGGTGACCTCCTTCTTACCAACAACTTTGACAGCCGGAGTTGAGACTCTGAACGAAGTGACTGCTTCAATTGGTAAGCGATATCAGGAAGTAGAAGGGGCGAAAATTCAAGGGATCTTCTTCGAAGGACCATTTTTTACAGAAGAGCATAAGGGCGCTCAAAATCCTGGTTATTTCTCCGATCCGGATATAGAGGTATTCAATCATTGGCAGAAGTTAGCGAATGGGCTGATCAAAAAAATTGCTTTGGCACCGGAAAGGCAAGGCGCTTCGGAGTTTATCCAAGCTGTAACAGCGCAAGGTGTAGCTGTGGCTTTGGGGCATAGTTCTGCTTCTTACCAACAGGCGAAAGATGCTATTCATGCTGGTGCGTCTATTTTTGTCCATACCTATAATGGCATGAGCGGATTGAATCATCGGGAACCGGGGATGGTCGGTGCGGCAATGCATACAAAAGAAGCTGTTGCCGAGCTGATTTGCGATGGTCATCATGTTCATCCTGCGGCAGCTGAGATCCTGATTCGAACCAAAACACCGGAAAAGACAGCCTTAATTACAGATTGCATGCGCGCCGGGGGTATGCCAGAAGGGGAATATACCTTGGGTGAATTTCCTGTTGATGTGAAAGAAGGTGCGGCAAGGCTGACTTCTAATGGTAGTCTGGCCGGTAGTATTCTGCAACTGTTTGATGGGGTGAAAAATGTTATTGCATGGGATATTGCGACAGTAGAAGAAGCAATCAAAATGGCTTCTTTTGTTCCGGCACAAAGTGTGAACATTGACGATCGATGTGGCAGTATTCAGGCTGGCTTGCCCGCTGATTTTCTGGTGATCCGACCAGATATGACCTTATTGGAAACCTATCTGGATGGCTGTTCAGTGTATAAAAATAATGAGAAGAAGTAAGCAGGGAAAGAGGAAGATATATGTTGAAATTAAGTAAAGAGAAAAAAGCGGCAATGGACCGCTTGTCAACAAAAGATGGGCTGATCGAGGCGTTGGCAATCGATCAGCGTGGGGCGTTGAAAAAAATGATCACCGCGCTTGGAAAAGAAGCGAGCGGAGAACAAATCAGTGATTTTAAAGAAGTTGTATCGAAAGACCTGACACCATTTGCTTCATCGATCTTACTTGATCCTGAATACGGCTTGGCGGCAGCACAAGCACGGGACGAACAAGCAGGCTTATTATTAGCCTACGAAAAAACTGGCTACGATGCGTCTACACCTGGTCGTCTGCCAGATCTTTTAGAGGATTGGTCCGTTCTTCGATTGAAAGAAAAGGGAGCGGATGCAATTAAATTTCTATTGTATTATGACGTAGATGAAGCACCGGAGATCAATCATTTGAAGCATGTCTTTATTGAACGTTTGGGTAGCGAGTGTATAGGTGAGGATATCCCGTTCTATTTAGAATTGGTTTCCTATGATGCGGAGATTTCTGATGCTGCATCTACTGAGTATGCAAAAATCAAACCGCATAAAGTCATTGAAATGATGAAGGAGTTTTCTAAGGATAAATATAAAGTGGATGTGTTGAAAGTCGAAGTACCCGTCAACATGAATTATGTGGCTGGCTTTTCAGAAGAAGGTGTGGCTCCTATTTATTCAAGAGAAGAAGGCTTGGCATACTTTAAGGAACAAAGTGAAGCTACACATTTGCCATTTATTTTCCTGAGTGCCGGTGTATCGGCTAGTCTATTCCAACAAACACTGGAGTTTGCCAAGGAAGCCGGTTCGACCTTCAATGGTGTTCTTTGCGGGAGAGCAACTTGGAAGAACGGTGTAGAGCCTTTTGTGAAAGACGGCGAAACATCAGCCCATGACTGGCTGCTTTCGGAAGGGAAATCCAACATTGAAACCTTGAATGAAGTAGTCAATCGGACAGCGTCTTCTTGGCACGATAAAGTGGAAGTAGAGTAGATGAACGAATAAAAAGGTTGAGTGAGAAACAGGAGAACTATAGGCGGCTGAATAGCTAGATATCAGCCGCTTTTTGATTGAAAAGAAGGAGGCAATACGATGATTTTGACGATAACAATGAACCCTTCTGTGGATATGTCCTATCCACTGCCGAATTTACAGCTGGATGCTGTTAATCGGGTGGAGCAGGTGTCAAAAACGGCTGGGGGAAAGGGCTTGAATGTTTCACGTGTCTTGCATCAGCTGGATAAGGAGCTCTTGGCAACAGGAGTTATTGGTGGACATCTAGGTGCGTTCATTAAAGATAAGCTATCTGAGGCTGGGATTTCGCATGATTTCACTGAGATAAAGGAAGAATCGCGCAATTCGATTGCTATTCTGCATGATCATGGGCAGCAAACAGAGCTTTTGGAAAAGGGACCTACAGTTACACAAGAAGAGGAAGAACGATTTATTCAACACTACCAAAAGCTGTTGGAAAGCAGTTCCTTAGTGACCATTTCCGGCAGTTTGGCAGCCGGATTATCTGCTGATTTGTATGAGCAATTGATTGCTTTGGCAAAAGAAAAAAATATTCCGGTTTTACTGGATACGTCGGGAGGGGCACTGCGAGGTGCAGTGATTTCTGGCACTCCACCTTTTTTGATCAAACCTAATGAGACGGAAGTTGCAGAGCTGTTGTCTGTCGATAGAGCGGAAAAGGAAAGCTTGATTGAGCAGTTGCAGCACTCAATATTTCAGGGCATTGAATGGATTGTCGTGTCTATGGGGGCAGCGGGTGCTGTGGCTAAGCACGGGGATGTCCTGTATCGTGTGACAATTCCGAAAATAGAAGTGGTTAATCCTGTAGGTTCGGGCGATGCGACATTAGCGGGTCTGGCAGCCGGAATCTATGCAGGCTGTTCAGATGAAGACATCCTGAAATGGGGGATGACAACAGGAATGTTGAATGCTATGGAAGAGAAGACGGGGTGTATCGATCCGCAAGGGATCAACGAGCTATTTCATCAGATTCAAGTTGAGAAAATCCAGTAAAAACAATAACGTTTGTTTGCTCATTCGGTCACAAATATTGGAAATCGCCTTGCACATCGCTTTTTCTTACTTTATAATTTTTACATGACTATGTAAGAATGTAAAAAAATCGAACAGAAAAGAAGGTAAAGTGTATGAAAATTGGTATCCCGAAGGAAATAAAGGTCGGTGAGAATCGTGTGGCATTGCCCGCAGCAGGTGTGTTGGATTTGGTCAATGCTGGACATGAAGTATTTGTAGAAACAAACGCTGGAGCAGGGGCTTCGATCAAAGATGAAGAGTATACAGCTGTTGGTGCGGTAATAGTAGCTACAGCGGATGAAGCATGGGCTCAAGAAATGGTGCTAAAGGTTAAAGAGCCTTTAGAAGAAGAGTATAAATTTTTGAGAGAAGATCTGGTTCTGTTCACATATCTTCACTTGGCAGCGAATAAACCGTTAGCAGAAGAGCTGATGAAGAGCAAGATCAAAACAATCGCTTATGAAAGTGTACAGCTTGAGACAGGTGCATTGCCGCTACTATCGCCAATGAGTGAGGTTGCCGGTAAATTGGCAACACAGATTGGAGCAAAATGCTTAGAGAAGGTTCCTAACGGGAAAGGAATCTTATTAGGTGGTGTTCCAGGGGTGCGAAAAGGAAATGTGACGATTATCGGTGGCGGTATTTCAGGAACCAATGCAGCAAAGGTTGCTTTAGGAATGGGCGCAGATGTGACGATTTTGGATGTAAGCACCAAACGTCTACAGGAGCTGGATGATCAATTTGGTGGTTCTGTGAAAACGCTGATGTCGAATCAATTCAATATCCAAGGCTCTGTAAAAGATGCAGACTTGGTAATTGGAGCTGTTTTATTACCAGGTCATAAAGCCCCTGTATTGGTAACAGAAGAAATGGTGCAATCCATGCCTGAGCATTCAGTAATCGTTGATATCGCAATCGATCAAGGCGGTATTTTTGAAACAATTGATAAGGTAACAACACATGACCAACCGACTTATACGAAGCATGGCGTGATTCACTATGCTGTTGCCAATATGCCGGGAGCTGTACCGCAAACCTCTGCGTATGCTCTAGCAAATGCAACATTACCTTATGTAATGGAGCTGGCCAACAAAGGCTTTGAAGAAAGTATCAAACAAAATCCGGCATTGAAAAAAGGGGTCAACACAATTGACGGCGCTATGACCAATCCGGCAGTAGCTGCTGATTTGGATTTACCTTACACAGATGTTGAAACATTTATTGGTTAAAAAATAGAAAAAATCGGACGAGCCCATGAATGGATCGTTCGATTTTTTCTATGTTATATTTCAGCCGCTTCCTGTAATTCCGTCCATTCGTGCTGTAGTATCGAGTAATACAACCGATCGACATACTCACCGTCCATATAAAAATAGTCTCGTAATGTCCCCTCGTAAACGAAGCCGCTTTTTTCAATTACTCGCTGAGAAGGCATATTTGTGGATTTGTGGCAGACTTGTACTTTGTTTAAGTGAATTTGCTCGAATCCGTAGTGTAGAATGGCGGTGACCGCTTCAGTCATCAGCCCCTGATTTTGAAATTCTTCCCCTATACAATATTCGATTTCTCCAAAATGATTGGTATCATCTACCAAGAAATAAGCGATTTGCCCGATACAGTCATCCTTTTCTTTTAGCCTGATGGCCCATCGGTAATAGTTCTGATTGGCATAAGATGTGATCCATTTATCCAAAAGAGCTGCTGTTTCTGCTTCAGTAGTATAGATGGGTTCAGAATACATTTTTTGAATAGCTGGATTACTGACCCAATACTTTCTCATGGAAGCATTGTCCTCTTTATGAAAAGGGCGAAGTATCAGTCTGGAAGTGGTAATCGTCTGTGTTCCAGTATGTGTCAATGACATAAGTAGTCCTCCTATGTAGTTTGTTGGCTATGAAAAACTAATTTTGATGGGCGGAAAAAGGGAAGGGGACTTGTTGTTTTCTGATGGTCCATAACCCCAGTGCAAACTGAATAACACCTACAGAAAAGAAGATGACATGCAGTGCGACAATATCCCAAATCATCACGCACTGAATCATGATCCATAAAAAGAGGATTGCCCCAACTAAACATTGGTAATAAGGAAAATCAGGTAGTTTTTTTAACGTTAGAAAGCCAACTAAAAAATTTCCACAGCTAAGCACAAGTAATAGAAAAAGTCCCGGAATCAAAAAACTGGTGAACGGTGAATGAACTAGCATACTTGAATTGATACCTACAGCTTCCCTCGCACCAGCATTTAGTGCTAGAAAACTACCAGAGCCGGCACCAAATCCCATCAATAAATTAAAAAAAAGAAACACCCAACGCATCATTTTTTTACCTCCTTGACCTATAAGTACAGCGAGTATACCATGTCTGGCAAGAAAAAGAATGAGACTACAGCATGATTTTTAAAATTTCGAGCATTGGTTTTTATTCTTGAAATTTATTCAGGCAAAGCTTACTATTAAAATAAATTTTTATGTTCACGTTTAAAAAAGAAACGGATCAAAAATTCGGCAATCAAGTAGTCTTAGGAATTTAAATCATTACATAATAGGAGGAAACGATATGCGACTATGGCATGAACAGCTGATTTCGGTTCTACCTAGACAACAGCTCTTAGGACAACATAGAGAATGCTGTGCGTTACGGGGGAATGGTTGGGGGAAAAATCATGCTACGGTAAACTATGTATTTAATTATTCACCTTATAAATTATTTCAATACCATACACTTGTTATGGATGAAATGATTTTTAGAGGCTACACGCCTTCGATACAGTGGAGAGATCCTTTCTATCGAGGAACGAATTGTCTTGCGTACAAACAACTAAAAGAAGAAAAGTTAGAAGTGCCTATTTATCCTGAACATAACAATGCCTACTTATCCGAGTGTATTTTAAACTTGAATCAAAAAGGAATTTTTATTTAAAGGCGTATTTTAGATTGGCTTAACTCTTATAGGTATTAAAATGAGTTCTGATGGATAGTCCTTTGACCATTCTACAGCCACATTCGCGTTTGACAGTGAACAACTTTATAATTTAAAAAAAGACTGATCTGATACTGAACAAGGTGTCAGAATAGTCTTTTTTGTTAGACAAAGATTTAGTATAACTAAACTATCATGAGGAATCAATTGAGGGTGTGTGGGAATATAAAAAAAGACTGGTCCTCATACTGCGTGAGTTATTAAGGTCAAAAAAGCTTGCTGATTGGTTGCTTCCAAGATTGGTAGAATTACTGATGAAATAGTTTTAAATGCTTGGCGTGTGTATTTCTTCCAAATGAAGCGGAAGAAATTTCTACTTTTTAATTTGTAAGCGGAAACATATACTAGTGTCAGAAAGGAAAATACCTCTATGAAAACAAGAACGGTTGAATTGCTTCAACGAATTAGCGTATCAGAGTATCCAATCAAAGCAGAGACACTGGCAACTGATTTTAATGTGAGTCAGCGTACGATTCGAACAGAAATTCTTGAGGCAAATGAGTGGTTGATCAGTAAAGGTCTGCCGGAAATTCTGACGATTCGAAACAAAGGTTTTTTTCTAAAGCTAACTGCTGTTGATGAGAAAACATTGAAAATGGCCCTACTGAATTTAAAAGGTGATTTACTAAATCGAAAGGAAAGAACCTTTGATATTGTCTTAGCTATTGCTTATGGAAAAAATCCGGTGTATCTAAATCGCAAAGAAGAAGAGTTCCAAATCTCTAAAAGTACGATGGATGAGGACATGCGGAGACTGAGGGCAGATTTACTGAAATATGGGATAGAAATCGTTAGTTATGGGAGGCAAGGGTTGTCGTATAAAGGATCTGAGCGATCGATTCGCACGATGATCTACGATTTAATCAATCAAAATTTGGATATGATTGGGTTTTCCATGGGGAAAGACCCACAGGTGACACCGGTACA
Source organism: Enterococcus sp. 9E7_DIV0242 (assembly GCF_002140975.2). Taxonomy (NCBI): domain Bacteria; kingdom Bacillati; phylum Bacillota; class Bacilli; order Lactobacillales; family Enterococcaceae; genus Enterococcus; species Candidatus Enterococcus clewellii. Next base: position 2,508,605 of record NZ_CP147247.1, on the reverse strand, counting down.
AAAAATTTTTAACAAGTACATTGATTTAAATGATATCAAAAAGCTGGATGAAATTTATTCGAGTAAGCGGTCCAAACAGGAAAATGATATTTACAAAAATCAGATCCTACTGTTTACGTTGATTTGGCTACAGCGAGTGAAAAGGCATGAGCTGATTTCAGCAGTAAGCTGGAAAAACGGGGAGTTTGAAGACAATAGCTTTTCTGATTTTATTGATAAGATCATCAAGGAATTTCAACTGGAAGATGTGCCTCAGGTAGAACGCAACTATATCTGTTTTACGATCGAAACGTTCAATACAAGGGATATTTCAAACACACTAGAGTGGGTACAGGCGCAGCTGCTGACGATTCAGATGATTCAATTTGTAGAGAACGAGACACATATTCCCTTTCATTTAAAAGAAGAAATGCTATGGGAAAGCCTATATAAGCATATGGCAGCCTTGATTATTCGGATAAAAAATGATGTCCAAGTCTTTAATCCACTAAAAGAGAATATTCGAATAAACTACTTCCCAATCTATCGTGCGGTGTCCCAATTTATCCCGACACTTGAAGAGGTTGTTGGAGGCAAAGTCATTGAAGATGAGCGAGCTTTTCTGGTCATTCATTTTTCCACAGTAGCCAGCGCAATCAATCGTGACCTAACCTATATTTATAAATCGGTGGTTGTGTGCAACCACGGTCTGGCCACAGGGAATTTACTGGCAGAGAATTTGAAAGAAAAATTTCCGCAAATTGAAATCGTTGCGGTATTGAGCTCGAAGGAAGTCGAGCTGGTAGATAAACTAGATGTCGATTTGATTTTTAGTACCTTCAAACTGGCATACAGCAACAAACCTGTTCTGGTAATCGATCCAATTCTTACGGAGGCGAATAGTCCAATAGTCGAAGATTTTTTGCGAAGAAATGATGAGCTGCAACGATTGGAGGCGAATGGGAATGAGTCCACGGAGCTGTTTACTAAAATTTTAAGCATAGTAGAAGAAAGCGGCGGTCGGGTCGATCGAACAATCTATTCCAAACTGGAAACACTGTTTGAGAAAAAGAATTTAGAAATCAATAAAAGGGAGATCCAGCCAATGTTAAAAGATATTTTGACAGATAACCACATCATGATTAAAGAAAAAGCAGCAACATGGAACGAAGCAATTGAGCGTACCGCAAAGCCGCTAGTTAAAGAAAATATTATTGAAAAGCGATATGTTGATGCCATGATTCATGCAGTAGAGGAGTATGGGCCATACATTGTGATAGGGAAACATTTGGCTTTAGCGCACGCTAGGCCAGAAGACGGTGCCAATAAATTAGGGCTCAGTGTAGCTACGATAGACCAGCCTATTCATTTTGGGAATCCGGAGATGGACCCGGTAAAAATCATCTTCTGCTTGGCCGCGGTCGATTCGTACTCACACCTGACGATCATGAAAGAATTGATCGAGCTGATCAACGATGAGTCAAAGCTGAATCAGCTGATTGATTGCACAACGATTGCCAGCTTCAAACAACTGCTTTTTTCAAAAAAAGAGGAGGGGTGAATAGAACGAGAGAACAATGGATGAGAAATAGAACGATGACGAAAAAAAGAACATCCCTTTTTTATCAAAGATATGCAGAGAACGAGGCATCAGACCACCGAAAAGAAGAAACAAGACAGTTATCTGATTAGTTTCTACAAAAAACAAAAGGAGGACTATTTCCCTTTTGCCAAGAAAGCTAGGGAACTAGCTATCGGACCATCAGAATAGAGAAACTGTGAAATTACTTGATCAGTTTCTACAAAAAATAAAAGGAGGACTATTTCCCTTTTACCAAGAAAGCTAGGGAACTAGCTATCGGACCATCAAAATAGAGAAACTGTGAAATTACTTGATCAGTTTCTACAAAAAATAAAAGGAGGACTATTTCCCTTTTGCCAAGAAAGCTAGGGAACTAGCTATCGGACCATCAGAATAGAGAAACTGTGAAATTACTTAATCAGTTTCTACAAAAAGCAAAAGGAGGACTATTTCCCTTTTACCAAGAAAGCTAGGGAACTAGCTATCGGACCATCAGAATAGAGAAACTGTGAAATTACTTAATCAGTTTCTACAAAAAAATAAAAGGAGAACGAAATCATGAACAAATTAAACATTTTATTCGTATGCGGAGCAGGGCTAGGCAGCAGCTTTGCGGCACAGATGTCGGCAGAGGATGTATTGAACAAGCTAGGTGTAGAGGCGAAGCTGGATCATTGTGATATTTCATCAGCCGTATCTATGCGGCCAGATGTGATTATTACAGCTGAAAATTTCCGTTCTCAGTTCGAAAAATTTACGATCGATCCTGATACAGCCATGATTTACTTGAAAAATATTGTTTCAAAAGTTGAGATTGAGGAGAAAATTACTCCTGTCTTACGGGACAAAGGAGTTATTTAAAAAATAGAAAAGAGGGGAAAAAATGGGCATTATCAATTTTATTATTGAGAACATTTTGACACAGGCATCTATTACTATTGCACTGATTGCGATGCTGGGCTTGGTTTTACAAAAGAAATCAACGGGACAGGTCATTTCCGGAACGTTGAAGACATTGCTGGGCTTTCAAGTATTAAGCGCCGGTTCAAGTATCATTGTTGGTAGCTTGACCTACTTTGGACAGATTTTTACAGAAGGTTTCCAGATGCAGGGGATTATTCCTTCGATCGAGGCAATCAATGGTCAAGCCATGAACGAACTGGGGCTAGGCAGAGACATTGCTTTAACCTTCCTGGCAATTTTTATCTTTAATATTTTACTGGCTCGTTTTACCAAATGGAAATATATCTTTTTAACAGGTCAGGCGATTTTGTGGATGGCAACAATGACGACAGTATTTGGTTATTTTGCTGGTTTGCGTGGCATTGTATTGATTCTGGTAGGTGGGTTTATCGGCGGTGTTTTCGCTATTGCGATGCCTGCGATTGCTCAGCCGATCATTCGAAAAGTTACAGGCTCCGACGATATTGCATTAGGTCATTTTTGTACAATCGGGTATTTATTTGAAGCGGGGATTGCCAAGATTTTTGGTGAGAAAGGCGAAAATAAAAAATCAATTGAAGATATCAAATTACCCTCACATTTTGAGTTTCTACAGGATACGTATTTATCAGTTATGGTGGTAATGGTGCCACTATATATCATTACAGTATTGTTTGCGGGTGAGTCCTTTGCTTCTGAATTATCCGGCAATCAAAACTATATCATGTTTGCGTTTCTTCAAGCGATCCAATTTGTCGTTGGTGTGTATGTACTATTAGCAGGTGTTCGTCTGTTGTTAGGGGAAATTGTACCGGCCTTCCGAGGTATTGCAATGAAGCTCGTGCCAGATGCGATTCCAGCGTTAGATTGTCCGGTGTTCTTTCCGTATAGCCCGAACGCAGTAATACTGGGATTCATCACGACAACGATTGGAACAATTATTGCAATGTTTACACTGCCGATGTTTGGTCTTGCGATGATTCTTCCGGGAATGCTGACGAACTTCTTTGCCGGTGGTACGGCGGGTATCTTTGGGAATGCCGTAGGTGGCAGACGGGGAGCAATCATTGGCGGGATCGCACATGGTTTCTTTATCACCTTGCTACCGGCTTTGTTGGTAACGATTTTCAATTCAATGGGCTTTGTTAACGCAACGGCAACAGATGTAGATACGGTTGTAGCTGCATTACTATATGCGTGGCTGTTAAGCCCTATTTTGAAAGCATTCTAATCTGAAAGTAGGAGACGTCTATGTTTGGACTTTTTAAGAAAAAAGAAAAAGAACCGGAGAAAGAAGTAGCAGTTCTGTCTCCGGAGGCAGTAGAAAATCTACAATCAGCAATCGATCAATTGAATCAGGAAATTTTAACTACCCAAGATAATAATAAACTGGCAGAACTTTTTGAGCAAGTAGGACTTAAACTATCCGAATTGAATGAAAAGGAGCAAGCTATCGAAAAGCTGGAAAAAAGCTTGGAAAAGAAAAAGAGTATAGGCGACGGCTATAAAAAGCTGATGAGCCTCTATAACGAAAAACGAGCAGAGGCCGCTCGAGCTGGTGATGACCAAGGAATCGACTATTATATGGGAAAAATGGATGAGATGCGTCAGATAGCGAAGCAAGTGACGATTGGTGGAAATAACGAATACTAAAAATGAGATAGGACGGATTTGATTATGTATACAACGTTAAAGGAAGTAACGAAAACAGCAGAGGAATTGAATTTTACAGTCGGCGCGTTCAACACGCATAATTTGGAGATGCTGCCGGATATGCTGAGAGCAGCAAAAGAGATGGGTGCACCGATCATTATTCAAACAAGTGTGGATACGGCGAAATACATTGGTATGAAGGTATTGGTCAATGTGATGAAGTCGATCGCAGAGGAAGAGATGGTGGATGCGGTTCTGCACTTGGATCATGCACGTGATTTCGATGATATCAAAGAAGCAATCGACAGCGGTTATACTTCTGTCATGTATGATGGCTCTCATTTGCCCTTCAAAGAAAATATTTTGAAAACGAAAGCTGTTGTTGACTATGCCCATGCAAGAGGTGTTTCTGTTGAAGGTGAGCTTGGAACGATTGGCGGTACAGAAGAAGGGATTCATGTCGCAGAAGATGACAAGGTATATACAAAGCCCGAGGACGCGATAGAGTTTGTGAAAGCGACGGGTGTCGATGCGTTGGCGATTGCGATCGGGACGAATCATGGGCAGTTCAAATCAAAAACAGAGGTAAATATCCCTTTGTTGAAAGAAATCGATGCAGTCGTGGATGTGCCATTGGTCATCCATGGTGGGACAGGTGTGAAGGAGGAGGATTATCCGGAGCTGATCAACAATGGTATCCGCAAATTCAATGTCGGCACAGAGCTTTTAGTTAATTGGACAAAAACAGCGAAGAAATCTTTTGGTGAGACCGAAGTGAATAAATCTCTTCGTCATAACGTGATTCCGGCGAATGTCGTGGTCAAAGATATCGTTTCTCATAAGATTGGTTTATTTATGAATTTGGAGAGTCCGACCAACTTGGGGAAGTAAGCAAGATGAAAAAGTATTTTATTCTTTTGGCAGGAAGTCCCGGTACAGGTAAAACATATCTCATGAATAAGCTTCGAGAACGATTTCCGGATATGTATGCACTAACATTGGATGAAATCAAGGAATATTATGCCGATTCTATCGGATTTGACAATCTGGAGGAGCGTGCAAAGCAGGAACGAATCAAGGTCTATCCTTTCTATTACAAAGCATTGGAACTTTACATGGAGGCTGGAAAGCAAGTCGTTGTTTCGGAATATCCTTTTAGCGACAAGCAAAAAGATCGATTGCGAGAGCTAGCTGAGACGTATGAATATGAGGTCATCACGATTAGATTAACTGCTGATTTCGAGGTACTTTGGGAACGTCGTTACAACCGAGATCGGGAGCACGAGCGTCATTTGAGCTATATCATGGACCACTATCATTATGGCGATGTTTTAGAGGATCGAACATTGGCAACCAACCATATCACGAAAGAAGCGTTCAAAAAAATCATTACAGATAGAAAATACGACGAGTTTGTCTTAGGCACACTCTATGAATTTGATGTAACAGATTATGATCAAGTGGACTATGTTCCATTGTTAGACAGATTGGTACAACAGATAAAATACTAAAAATGACACCAGCACTCAAGCACTGTCGGTTATCAGCAACTGGCAGTGCTTAAGTGCTATTAAAGCTGGTTGCAGTAGATTTTTTCTTAGATAAGCTGAAAGGATACCATGAGCAGTTAACTAACTAATAGTAAGTTAATTGTGCTATACTGGGAAAAAATGGAGGTAGTAGGATGTTAAGGATAGAATTTTTTCATGATGTTATCTGTAGTTTTTGTTTTCCGATGTCTGCTCGCTTGAGAGCAATCGTCAGGGAGCTTTCGAATGTGGAGGTCGTTCACAAATCCTTTGCGTTAGGCTGGACGGAAGAGGACTTTATCCAAATGTTTGGCAGTCGAAAACAGGTCAAACCGGAAGTGTTGACGCATTGGGCACATGCGAATGAAAATGATGAACAGCATCGCTTCAATATTGAGGGAATGCGTGCGGAAAGCTTTGACTTTCCGACATCGAGAAATGGACTTTTAGCGGCGAAAGCGGCTGGGTTAGTTGGTGGTCAAATGATGTATTGGGAAGTTTTTGACAAGCTGCAGGAAGGCTTGTTTGTACAAAATAAGAATATTGAAGATCCTTCAGTCATTGAGTCATTGGTCAAACAGACGTCCATAGATTTTGATGAGTGGCAGAGTCAATTTGCTGCGCCTGAAACAGTGCAAGCTGTAGAAGAAGATTTCCGACTGGCTCAGACCTATAATCTCCAAGGTGTTCCGGCGTTGATTGTGAATGAGAAATACTTGATCAGTGGGGCTCAACCAGCTGAGGTCATTCTAGATAACTTAAAGAAAATTGCGGAAAAAGAGCAGACGACGATTCAATTAGAAGTTATGGGAGATAACAAGGCAGCTTGCCAGTTAGAGGATGGCAAATGGGCTTGTGAGTAAAAGTATGTAACAACAGAGATCGGGTAGTTATCAAAACCATTATATTATGAAACAGCGCGTATGTGATATCCAATGCATACACCAAAAAGAGCAACACACAAGCCGTTCTTACTAGTTTGATCTAGCAGAAATGGCTCGTGTGTTGCTTGTTTTATTTGAATTATAAGGCATCAATCCTGTGAGGCAATCAAGCGCTCAGCTAATGCGTAGTCTCCTTCATAAGGGACATCTTCTTTACCAACCTTTTGGAAGAGGTCAGCACCTTTTCCGGCAAGAACAACAGCATCTTCAGGCTGGCTAACAGTCAGCGCTGTCTGGATCGCTATCTCTCGATCGATAATAATCTTAAAATCAACGCCGGCTTCAATGTGCTCGGCGATTTGTTCAGAAATAGCTTGCGGGTCCTCTGTTGCTGGATCATCAGTCGTCAGTAGGGCAACATCAGCCAGTTGTGACAGCACCTCACCAAAGTCTTTCCGACGTGAGATCGCCTTATCACCTGGGCTGCCCAAGACGACGATGATCCGTCCGTCCGGATGCTCCTCTTTAACAAACTGCAACAGACTTTGCAAGCTGACATAATTATGGGCGTAATCGACATATACCTTCGCACCATTCGTGTTTGTCAGTTGCTCCATCCGTCCGGGAACGACTGTATCAGCAATTCCTATCTTGCAGTCCTCACCTGAAGCCCCTGCCAGTGCCGCCGCAATTGCCGCACTTAGTGCATTCCCCATATTGAACTCTCCGCCAAGTCGCAACTGATAGGCGCCTGAAAGGTGGAGTTCATCCTTTTTAGAAGTCACAGAGAATGCCAGTGAATCTTCTGAATCTTTTGTATAAACGTAATCTGTTTCCTCGCCAGCCTCACTGCCATAAGTGATCATCGGTGTCTCGGTCATAGCCGCCGTTTCTTTCAGCAAATGGAAGTAGTCAGATTCTTGATTGATGATGATTTTCTTGGAGTGAGCAATTAGCTGTCGCTTACAGAAGAAATAATCATCAAAGGTTGGATGCTCGATCGGACTTATATGATCCGGCGAAATGTTCAGGAAAATACCTACATCGAAAAATAATCCATAAACACGTTGTACCTTGTACGCCTGTGAGGAGACCTCCATGACAAAGTGAGTCATGCCATTTTCAACAGCTTCTGCCATCATTTGATACAGGTCCATTGATTCAGGTGTGGTCAGCTGTGATTTGAAGAAGGTTTTTCCGTCTAGCGTAGAATTCATAGTGGACAGCATCGCTGTTTTGTTATTGGTCGAATGATCCAGAATGAATTTTGTGAAATAAGCCGCCGTGGTTTTTCCTTTTGTTCCGGTGAAAGCAATTAGGGTCATTTTGTTTTGCGGGTAATCGTAAAACAGCATACTCAAGACGGCCATAGCTTTACGAATATCTGTTACGATAAAACCTAACTCCGCCTCCGTCTCATACGGTGTTTCAGAGACATAGAATTTCAAGCCGTCTGCAACGGCGTTTTTCAAATAGTCTTCTTTGAAGCCCAATCCTTTACAGAAAAAAAGGGTCGTTTCAGAAACCTTTCTTGAATCATAGGAGAGTGCGTGAATTTGTGTAGTGGACGATTTATCGGGAAGAGCCAATGACCAGTCAGATGCGGTCACGATTTCTTTTAAAAGCTGTTCTTTCAGTAAACACGTTCGGATTTCTGTCAGTGTGATACTCATTTTATCAACCTCCATGTGATGAGCAGTTGCCTATCTTACGGTCGCTTGCTTTGCGACGTTCTTGTTTATCATACAATTTCAAGTCGAAAACATCAAGACAACGTGTCGGAACTTGCTGATTGTTGAGGTTGCTTGGGGAATACAACTTCGATCCATTGCGTGCATTTGTTATAAAAAATTTTGGATAGAGCTATTTGATAATACGCTTGCTCGCTAATTATTATGTGAGAAGAGAGGACGAAATTTTTATCCTACCTTATAATAAACGATATAAATGCTATTGGAGATGATAAAAATGGATTGGATAGAAAAAATGAATGCGGCAATTACCTACATTGAACAACATATTACAGAGGCTCTGCATACCGATGATATTGCTGAAATAGCTGGCTGCTCTTCCTATCATTTTCAGAGAATGTTTGCTTATATGACAGGTGTTCCATTATCGGAATATATCCGGCGCAGAAGGATGTCTTTGGCGGTGGTCGACTTAAAAAATGCCGATATGAAAATCATCGATGTGGCTCTAAAATACGGGTATAATTCACCGACTGCCTTTAATCGTGCCTTTCAAAGTGTTCATGGGATAGCGCCTTCGCTTGTTAAATTAGATGGTGCTTCGGTTAAATCCTATGCACCGCTTAGCTTTCAATTAGTGGTGAAAGGAGTGGAAAGTCTGGATTTCAGGATCGAGGCAAAGGAAGCCTTCCGAGTTGTCGGCACGTCTATTCCACTTTTTGGTGATTTTGAAGAGATGAATGAGCCGGTTGAGCAGATGTGGCAGCTTGCTGAGGAGAACGGTACAATCAAGCTGCTAGAGGGATTAATGGAAAAGGAGTCAGAGGGATTACTTGAAGTAATGATGCCGGATGATAAGACTGAAAGCTGGCACTATTTGATTTCGGTTGAAACCAATGCACCTATAGAAGAGCCTCTAGAAGAATATAGGATTGATGCTTATACTTGGGCAATTTTTTCTTATGAGGGCAAAACGATTGAAGAGACACAGGTGTTGGGAAAGCGTGTGATTTCAGAATGGCTGCCAACAAGCGGCTATGAATATGATAACGGTCCTGATATTTCGGTCCATGTTAAAGATGGGGTAGAGCGAGTCATTCTTGAATATTGGTTACCAATCAAAAAAAGAGGTAACAGTGAAGGGGAGTACTATGATAGATTTTAAAAAGGATAAAAATATAGAGCCAACAAATGAAAATTTACGCATTTTTTTAGGTAATAGTTTTTCTGCGTATAAATTATTAGTAGACAAGCTACCAGATTTTGAAGCTGTTCTGGAATGGCGTTTTTACAAAGATGGTGGTTGGCTTATGAAGGTCACTCGGAAGAAAAAAACATTGTTTTGGGGAGAAGCGAAAGACGGGTATTTCACTATTGGACTTCATTTTAACGAAAGAAGCAGACAAGGTGTTTTGGACTTAGATATAGCAGATGAATTAAAGCAAATTTTTGCAACGGCTATGACCAATGGAGGCAAGCTAACGACGCTCAAAATCGATATTTATAGCGAACGCGACTTACCTGATGTCTATCAATTGATAGAATACAAAAAGAAAGCCAAGTAATGGAAATATATAGAATTATCGTGTGATGAGGGATCGGATATAAAAATGATACAACGGCATATAGCTTTAACAGCGAATAAAAGCTATTGTTTTAGTTGCTACTTAAGGCGGTGGTGTATAAGTGTTAAGCTTCAGATGACGAGCTTAATCCCTATACTCTACCGTCTATTTTTTAGCTTTTAGGCAGGTCTAGGTTGTAGCTATGTTTTTGTATTGCGATGGGTGTATTACTTGCGATACGATGTGTTGAAATGATTATCTATTCTAAAATGAAAAGAAACAATAAATAAAATGACTATTCTTGTCCACTTTTTTAGCTATTCAAACGTTGTATAGATGAAAGGAGAAAATAAAATGAAACAGGAAATGACATTTGAAGAAGCATTGCTTTTATTGGGACAAGAAGTAATTAATGTGCTGATAAAAAAGGGAAGTACCCTGGAAGACGCAGAGGATGCTGTTTCTAAAACATATGATACGATATTTTCTTCTCTTATCCATGTGACACAGGATAATTTACGTCCTTGGTTTTTTAGAGTTTCTTTCAATAATTATATCGATCTATTCAGGAAAAAGAAACGTGAAAAAGAGCTGATCTTTCGCTATATCGACGCTCAGTCGAATCCAACGAATGAGTCAGAAAATTTATGGATGACTATCGACTCGCTAAAAAGTCAAGAACAGGAATTGCTGATACTTAAGTATTATTATCGACTATCGTATGAGGATATTGCAGCTATGTTAGATCAAAAAGTAGAAACCGTGAAGAAGCAATTATACAGAGCACGAAAAAAATTAAAAGCAAATTGGGAGGATCAATGATGGATTTAAATAAGAGTATCAAAAAAGCTAAAAGAAAGCAGTTAGTGACGATTAGTTGTGTTTCGATCATAATTTTTCTGACGATGTCGGGTATGTTGGTTTTCATATTAGATAAGGTCGCTACGAACAATTACCATGAGCTGGACCAGTCGTTGTTTACCTATCAAACAATTGCGTCACCAAACACACAAATTGATTCGCAGGTGATTGCTAACAGTTCAATTTTAGGCGGAGAAGTAGTCACGAACCAATCGAAAAATATAGACGGCTATATGGTGCCATGGAGTAGTTTACGTAGCAAGTACAGTGTTTTGGGAAACGAGATAGACTATAATGAACTACTTCCTTCCTGGTACCATTCCTCTAAAAACTCGTATGAATACAATCGTCAAACCAAGCAAAAAGTCGCCACATTCTACAATCCGGCGATCGAAAACTATTATGATGGGGTGAAAAATGAATTAGAGGAGTTAAAAAACATGGATGATTCTCTTGCAGAGGTAGCCATTTCTTTTGATCAGCCCTATCTCTATAGTGAAGTGAAGAAAATGTTTCCTGAAAACGTCAATGTTGTTTGGTTGTATTTGTTTTCTGAGGAGAGAGACGAAAGCCAAGGTCCTGCCGGTATGCCAGTCTATGGTTTTCAATTAAGTGTTGATGAAGAAAATCGTATCTTTGATGCAGAAGCAGATAAAGATTATTTTTTCAGCTCATTTGAAACATACATTTCCCCCACGCTCAATAAAGAAATGGCGGCTTTTATACAGGATAATCAAAATAAAAAGGTAGATGACCTAGAAGTTTTAGGAGTGATGGTCACAGGACAAGTAAAGAATTTAACAGCGCTAAAAGACAAACCCTTCGTTAGAGGAAGCTCTATTGGTGTAACCGTACCAATGGTCTCGTATATCACACCGGAAAAATAGCAAATTATGAATAGTCTTATTAATAAAACCGCAAATCAAAAGTGTGGGAATTGAGTTATATGTAGTGACCTAAAAAAGCTGAATTTTGGGGAAACACATCCAATATATTGTAAAAATAGTAAGTAATAAAATATAGCTTTCTAAAAAGGATGAATAGCTGATTTAGCGAACGATTGCAAAGTAGTGGGATAATGCAGAAAGTAAATATCCTACTTTTTTAGCCGACTGCTTATCTGCCAAAATAAAAATCGTTTCATTCAAAACGAAAAATAATTTATCAGGTAAGACTTTTTATGATTAAGAATACCCCTTAGCTGATGCTCTAAAACGCAAAGAATACAAAAAAGAGTGGAAGATTTTCCAGAAGAAACTGGTCATCAGCACACTCTTATTCTTTCAATTTATCAATCAAGCTATTTTAGTTTATTCTTGAAATGATCATCAATGAGTTGTTTTATTTCTTCTACGTTTTCGTTAATAAAAAGGGTTGCAGGTACATTGATTTCTTCAATTTTATCCTTATTAAAAATTGGATAAAAGGGTTTCGGGATAATTAGCGCTTCTACGCCAAGCTCTTTTGCAGCTTCCCATTTAAACGTCACTAAGTAGTCCTTTTCGAGGGCTTTATAAATTGTTTCTTCCAATTTCTTCTTATTAGGCACACCGGATAAATAACCTGTACCTAGCAAAGCATTATTTGCATAGAGTACAAAAGCTATCTTTTTTCTAGAGCCCTCTTTTGTCTGATCAACTGTATCTAACTGGTTGTTCGGTTGTGTGTTTTTTTGTCTGATTGATTCATTTTAATCCATCCTTTATTTTTGAAAAAAGAATCAAAAAAAGATTGTTTTGCTTCCCCTAGAATAACAGCTGTTGAAACGTCGAAAAGCCGACTGAGTTTTACCAAAGTATCAATATCAGGATAACTTTTATTCAGTTCCCACTTTGAAACTGCTTGAGGAGTAACATTTAAAAATTCAGCTAGCTCTTTTTGAGACAATTTTTTTGAGATTCTTAGTTCTTTTATTTTCGTTCCAATTTCTATCACAAGTATAGCCTCCTTGGATTCAAATACACAATCAGCGAGTAGTTGAACGGACTAAAAATCGACTCAACTATCAGTTTATAGTGCTCTAAATATTATAACAACAGCGTTTATGAAAAAACAATCAGTTCTTAAGGAAACAGCCAAATAAAATTATCAGACTACTAGATTATAAGAAAGTTTAAAAAATTGTAGTTGTTGGATCGGCTTTATTTGTTCTGCCAGTTGAAGAGAGGAGTACCACGTCGACTATTCCGAAGCATCAATAGCCAAGATCGGTCCTAGCACCCCTAAAATGATGATAGTGGAACTACATGGGTAGAATCATTGCCTTGGTTTCAGAGGATGCGATAATATAAGTCACTTTTTCAAATAGTATTCTTTGTACTGAGAGTCAAGAGATGCTTTAAAGCTCCTCCCTACGCAATACATGTAAGGAGGAGCTTTAGTCTTGTATTATTCTATTCCACAGCTTCCTTAGAGACAGCAATATCATTGTCAAAGTGGAAGGTCACGCCTTGTTCCATATTGGTCGTCCAAATAGCTGTAACAGCTTGTACACCATCGATTAACGAATCACTGAGTGAATCTGGTGTACCAAAATATTGGCTGGCTTGGTCATAGGTATACGTTCCGTCAAACGGAATCGCATCGACCTGCGCCGTCGTGATTTTTGTTTTCTTTTCTTCTACAGGAATTTTTGACATGCTTTTTCCAGTCGCCTGGTTATCCTTGAAGGTTACACTAATCGTTGCAGCACCGTTAAAGCTGTTCCAGATGACCATTTTTGATGTGGTGCCGCCGATTTCAGAATCGACATTTGAGCTCGGTTCACCTAGAATTGCCACTACTTCATCGTACGTAGCTCCTTTTGTGTCTTCTACCAAGGGATCGCCTAAAGCAATTGATTTATAGGTTGCTATAATTTCGCCAGCATCTTCTGCCGTGATATTGTTTTCTGAAGATTCTTTTGGTGGTGTACTCGACTCTTCTGTCGCCGTTTTACCAAAAGTAAAATCAAGTGGAATTGGAATCAACTTCACTGCGGCAAAACCGCCTCCGGCGAGCACCAGCAGAATCAGGAACCAAAACCATCTTTTTTTTGTTATAGGTGTTTTCATTGCCTGTCTGTCTTCTTTTCTTCCCATGTTTCTTCCCGCCTCCGTTAATTTAATTCAGCATTTCCATCATACAAATCTTTATAATGAAATACAAGTTGTTTTCTTACTTTTTATTAATTTTCATAAAAATCATTTTTTAGAAGACGAGGAGGCATCGAATTGTCGATTAAATTAAGGAATGTAGGAATCATTCGAGTCAGACAGAGATGAAAATGAGCAAACAAAAAGAGACTCTCGAAAGCGTATCGAAAATCTCTGTATTATTGTATCAGGATATTCTTGTAGTTCACGTTTTAACAGGCTTAGTGATGACTGGATATGGGAGAAGGCAACCCTTTTTTTCTTCTGGCACTGAGCACAAAGAGGCTGATTAGCAGGGCTAGGCTGAGAAAAAGCACGAGAAGAATATTTTTCCGAACCAGAGACATCAGGAATGGGAAAAGCAACAAGCTCGAGTAGCTAAGAAGAAAGCTGAAAACGACAGATAAAATGGGTAGATGCATGAGTGGCAACCCTAACTTTTGTATGACAAAGCCCTTTCTTTAGTGGTAAAGTGATTATACACATAGTGAAATGAAAATAATGAATATAGAACCTATTCTTTCAAAAGAAAGAGCGGGAGAGACATAGGTTATTTAAAAGGAAACTATAGTTTCCTTCAGAATATAATCAATCGGGAGAGCATAGATGGAACAATTAGGGCAAGTGTTTAAAGAGATTAGAGAGAGAAAGGGCTTAAAAGTGACAGAAACAGCTGAGGGAATTGTCTCTCCGCAGTTTTTAAGGAAATTTGAACGGGGTGACAGCAACATCAGTCTGTCAAATTACTTTTTATTAATGAACCGAATGAACGCATCAACCGAAGAGTTTATCCATGAATGGCAGGGAGACATGGTAGACAGTTGGCTGCGAAACGTAGAACATGAGCTGGATATTATCGGTCATTCCAGTAATTCTTTAGCATTTAAGAAGCTCATCAACAGCTATGAAGAAAAATATAGGGAAACGAAGGAAGAGCGATTCTATCATGTGGCAATAGTCAGTAAAAATATATACAACACGATTTTTACGGCTTCCTTTGATGTGGATATGGGCGTTATCACGAATTATTTGAGAGAAGTAGAGGAGTGGGGACGCTATGAGTTCTTTTTGGCGACCTATGCGCAAATGCCCTTTGAAGCAGACGAATTGCTTTTGCGCACAGAGCAAGTATTTCGTCGGAAGATAGACAAACACATGGTGCTTCAACACCAGGTGATTGATTTTCTTCTGCATGTCGCAGCTCATTTTATCCGGTTGAATCAATTGACTCATGCGGAAAATATTTTAATCATGTACAGAGACAGTGACTCGGCAAGGAAGGATCTATACTCCTTACCTTTTGATGCTTACGCGGAGTTTTTGCGGGGACTACTTCTGATCAAGAAAAATGAGCCGGCGGGGATCGAGTGTTGCCAACAAATCATTACCTTTTTTCATCAAACCGTCCACCATACTGATTATGCCAATCGACTGAATATGGTTTATGAGATTGCTTTGCATGAGTCACAGCTATCCGAACGATAAGTAAAAGAAACGTTAAAGATGGGGACGTTCTCTTGACGATTTCATCCGAAAGCGTTTGACTTAGATATAAAATAAAGAGCTGCTTAAGCTTCAGGTTTGTGAAAGAATAAGCGAAGTACATAAAAAAAAGACTCGTGATTTCCTGAAATGACGGGCATTCATCGTTTCTTTGCGCAATTTCACGAACAACGAATAATTATTTTATAAATCCATTGCATATCCTCGATTTTACAATTAAAATAAGAAGAGTATGTTTAAGAGAAAGTTGGAGGAGTTAATGATCAATCAACCAGTGTCCGATGGACAAACAATGTTATCCAATCAAGAAAAAATGGTCAAGGGATCAGCGTGGATGACAGCCAGTAACATCATTTCCCGCTTATTAGGAGCGGTTTATATTATTCCATGGTATGCCTGGATGGGTGAGCATGGCGACGAGGCGAATAGTCTACTTTCTATGGGGTACACTATTTACTCATTATTTCTATTGATTTCAACTGCAGGAATACCTGCGGCTATTGCCAAGCAGACGGCACATTACAATTCGATGAATGAATACAAAATCAGTCGCCAGCTATTCCGTAAAGCCTTGCAAATGATGGCTATTCTGGGATTGGTTTTCGCTGTGATCATGTATTTAGCTGCTCCTGCGCTAGCCAGTTGGTCCGGTGGCGGAGAAGAGCTGATACCTACCATGCAAGCATTGAGTTTGGCTGTGTTGATTTTTCCTTGTATGAGTGTTATCAGAGGATATTTCCAAGGAAATCAAGATATGATGCCATTTGCCTTATCACAAATAGCTGAGCAGGTCGCTCGCGTGTTTTATATGCTTTTGACGGCATTTATTATCATGAAGGTGCTGGATGGAAATTATGTAGATGCAGTGACACAATCAACATTTGCGGCGTTTATTGGGATGATCGTCAGCTTTGTGGTGCTGTATTTCTATATGCACAAGCAGCGCCCGATGTTCGATTACCTAGAAGAACATAGCGCCAACAAGCATAAGATTTCTGCTCAGGAGCTATTGATCGAGACATTTAGAGAAGCGATTCCTTTTATCATCGTAGGTTCAGGTGTGACAGTTTTCAAGCTCGTCGATCAATTTACTTTTTCTAATTTTATGCGAACCTTTACGACCTATTCTGACAGTCAGTTACGTGAGCTGTTCGGGATTTTTAATGCGAACCCAGATAAGCTGACGATGGTCATAATTGCTCTTGCGACATCTATTGCTTCCACAGGCTTACCATTGATTACTGAGGCAGTGACGTTGAAAAATTACCGTGGATTGTCAAAACTAATCAGCAATAATCTACAGCTGTTTGCCTTTGTGATGCTGCCCTCAACCTTTGGGATGATCGTATTGGCGAAGCCGCTGTATACCTTGTTCTATCGCCCAGATGCCTTAGGGACAAATGTTCTGATTCAAGCCTGTTATGCAGGGATATTCCTTGCATTATACATGTTGGTATCGAATATGTTGATGGGGATGTACGGCAATCGTGCTGCTATGCGTTATTTTGGGATTGGCTTAGTCGTCAAACTAATCGTTCAGTACCCAAGTATACGGATGTTTGAAGTGTATGGTCCGCTGATTGCCACTGTGATTGGTTTCAGTGTTGCCAGCTATCTAATGATCCGTAAAATCAAAGAAATTGCGAAATTCAATCTGAGCTTGACCTTGCGTCGTAGCTTGCTGGTTCTGATTATTACCTTGATCATGGTTGTCTTTGCCTTTGTAACCAGACAATTCTTGTATCTATTTTTAACGCCGGACCGAAAAATTCAGGCTTTCCTGATTATTTTACTGGTTGCGGCAGTAGGAGCCGGAGTTTACGGCTATATGACCTTGAAGCTTCGTTTAGCAGATCGTTTGCTTGGTAAAAATGTAAATGCGCTACGCAAAAAGGTTCGAATCAAATAATAACTCATAAACGGGACAGAGGGACTTAGCTTTAAAGGGACTTCTGTCCCGCAGTCTATTTATCAATGAAAGGAAAAAACGATGCGTATAGATAAATTTTTAGCAGAGACAGGCTGTGGCAGCCGTAAAGAAGTGAAAAAATTATTGAAGCAGGGAATCATTACTGTTAACGATCAGGTAATCAAGGATGCCAAATACCAAGTCAATGAATGGACGGATCGAGTGGCTTATGATGAAGAGCCTTTGAGCTATCAAAAAAATTTTTATTATATGCTGCACAAGCCCCAAGATGTGATTTCAGCGACAGAGGACAAATACGATGAAACGGTGATTGATTTACTTTCAGATGAAGATTTTCGGGAGGATCTGTTTCCTGTGGGGAGATTGGATAAGGATACAGAAGGGCTATTGATTTTAACCAATGACGGCCAATTGGCCCATCGCTTACTTTCACCAAAAAAGCATGTGGACAAAGAGTATTTTGCTCGTATTGCCGGAATTGTGACAAAAGAGGATATCGCATTATTTGCGGAGGGGCTCACCTTGAAAAACGGGGAGGCTGTGAAACCCGGACAACTGGTTATTGATTCTGTGGATGAAGCTGTTGGGGAATCAGAAATTCGTTTAGTTATTCAAGAGGGGAAATTTCATCAAGTGAAGCGGATGTTTGAAGCTGTTGATAAACAAGTTATTTATCTGAAACGACTTCGAATGGGCGCGTTGTATTTGGATGAACAGCTTGAATTGGGTGCGTACCGCCCTTTGACAGAGGCTGAGTTGGCATTGGTGGAGACTAAGGGGATTGGATAGAAAAGTGGCTGGACCAGAAGCGTCAAACTTCAAGCACCAAGTAGGTAACATCGTCAACTTAAGAGAAACTCTGAAAAATAGCAGAGTTTCTCTTTTCTTTTTCCTCAGAACCTTTTATAGTAAAAGAAAAGAGGTGATTCGAATGGCTGCTCCTTATCACAAACGATTCGATCTGATTTCTAACTCACTCACTTCTTCTCATTTCCATTCAATTGCTCGATTCCCAGATTCTCCTAACAGTTTTACTCGTACTCGTAAATTCCCCTTAAATGAAGTCATTTATTCGTTTCTTTTCAAACGTGGCCTTACGGCCACCATGGAAGTCTATCACTACTTAAAGCGAAAGGGGTCCTCTGTAATGACATTATCCAAACAAGCATTTCTTTCACAACGAAAGAAAGTAAACCCTGAAGCGTTTCGATTTTTAAACTTACAGTATCTTTCTCATTTTTACACACAAGATACACCAAAAACTTGGCATAATTATCTTGTTTTTGCCATTGACGGTAGTCGAATGGAAGTGCCAAATTCGAAAGAAAATCGCCTGTTTTTCAGTCAAAATGGCAATCGATTTGGTGAAACATCTGTACGAGCACAAACGAGTGGCTTAATGGATGTGTTCAATGCCTTCCTGATTGATCTCCAGATTGATTCGCTTCATGTCGGTGAAAAAAATTTAGCGAAAAAGAATCTTCTTTCCTCAGAGTCAATTCCTTTTCAAGCTCCGCGGCTCGTACTTTTTGATCGCGGATACCCCTCACTGGATCTCATTCATTTTATTGAGAAACAGAAACTTAGCTACTTGATTCGAATCCCTTCGACGATTTATCAAAAGGAACGGGCACAACTGACCTCTCTTGATTCATCCGTTTTTTTGTCCTGTACGTATTCACGTTTAAGAACAATGAAACGAGTAGAGCCTGAACTCGCAAAAGACTTTGAGGCGAATAAGGGGATAATGACCCGTATGATTCAACTACCATTGGAAAATGGTCAAATGAATGTATTTATGACGAATCTCCCAGCAACAATTACGAGAGAAGAAATTCTTGAACTTTATAAAAAACGTTGGGCAATCGAAAAACTCTGGCAGACAGTAAAAAACAAATTGAAAATTGAACAGGTTTCAGGTAAAAGTCCAGTTTGTGTCTATCAAGATTTTTTAGCTCAAAGTCTTGTTTATAACATGGTTCAAGATGTGATGAGTCATTTAAATCAGAAAGAAACAAAGAAAAAGATCAATGAGAATATAGCAATTGGCTTGTGGAAAGACCAGTTGATTGATATTGTCCTTGAAAAGGACGATAAGGAAAAGCTACTTCGGTTCAAAAAGTTGGAAGAAGACATACTACGAGCGGTTTATCTTCCTCGAGATCTCCAAAGGAACAAACGAAAATACAAACACCACAATAAATATAAACAAAATCAAAAACCTAGTTTTTAAAAAAGCAGTCTTCATTTTATTCAGAGAGAAGCTTTTTTTTGCTTTTTTTCTTAGTTACTCCTTCAATTATCTAGTCAAGTACGCAATACGTGATTTTATACTCTCTTTACTAACAGATAGCTACGCTTTCTTTTTTCTCTATTCTTTAAGTTGACGATGTTACCAAGTAGGTACTTTTCATCATCTGTTCTGCTCAAAAGAGCAATCACAGTGATTCTAAGCAATAAGATGGAATTCACGAAAATTGCTTCATGACAAATTTTTGCTGAATTTCAGCTTATTGTCGAAGAGCCTTGAAACACAATGGTTTACCACTGATGCATTCTCGCTTGTGGCTCGTCGCAGTTTAGGGCCTACGAGTGTTGAGCGGACATCGACGCAGCTCGCTACTAGTAGTTGCTTCTGGCCCACCGTTTATTCGGGTTTAGATACAGAACAAGCGTAGGACTTGAGTTATGTCCCACGCTCTTTTTTGTTGTCTAGATTTGCTTTTTTTGAAAGGAGCAGGTGTGAAAATCCTATTGCTCAAAGCGTTTCATATAATAGGGAAGCTGATTAGCCAGTTCTGTCGGGAGAACAACATATCGTTCTTTCCCCAACGCTTCACCTATCAAACTGTGGAGATAAACAGCGGCGCAAAGTGCGTCTTCCTTGTCTGGAAATTGAGCAACAAATGCAGTGATCATACCCGCGAGAGTATCCCCCATTCCACCTGTAGCCATGGCGGGTGTGCCAAGTGGATTAGTGTAAACTGCGTGCTTTGTATAGATTTCTGTTCGATGACTTTTAACTACGACAGAAGCAAGCAACGCTTGTTGTGCAAGCTGATTATTGTCAGTGCTTTGCTTTTCTATCGGTAGTCCACTTAAACGTTCCCACTCTTTCTGATGGGGTGTAAAAATTACTTGTTCAGGATAGTTTAATTGCGGTCTTTGTTCTGCAAATAACGTGATTGCTGAACCGTCTATAACGAGCCACTGCTTCGCTGTTTGCTTGTCTAAGACCGATTGAATCAAAAGTTTGCTGTGTTGAGATAACCCTAGACCTGGGCCAATCAACAAGACATCGGCTTGCTGACTTACTTCATCGATCAGTTGCTGATCGAGCCAATCAACGACCATCGCTTCAGGTAGTCGAGCATGTAAAGCAGGATGATTTTTTTTGTCAGTAATCACGGTGACTAACCCAGTACCGGCGAGACTTGCGGCTTGGGCACTCATGATGATTGCTCCACCATATTGTGCGTTTCCACCAATTAGTACGGCCCTGCCGAATGTTCCTTTATGGCTATTTTCGGGTCGTTTTTTTATGACCTTAGTTAAAATATTTTCTGATAAGCACTGCATAATTTCTCCTTTCTTTTTTGTTCTAGTAACACAAGTATACTGCAAAGAGCGATTGAATGAACAGCATCAAGAAGGAAGCAGGGGCGATTTTTTCTTCTTCTTTTCTTGTTGTGAATTTCTAACATCGATGGAATAGAATCAAAAAAAATAAAAAAATTTTTAAATGGAATGAATGAATCTATTAGAAATGAGCAATGTCTTTCTTTTAAAGGGTTTCTTTGTTTGGTAAAACAGAGGATTTTCTTTTTTACGGGGGTTATTCTAATTCTTTTCTGGAAGAAGTCGGTTGACAGATTATTTTTCCTTTGTTATTATCAACTCGAAAATTAAATACGATTTGTTAGGTGAGGCTCCTATACAAACACAGGCTGCTGCCCAAAAATGTCGAGAGACGCCAATGGGTAGAACAGGAATTGTCGAATACAAGGCTTTTCATAAGGCAGCTAAAAGCAATGCTTTTTACGTTGTATAGTGCTAAAACTCAACGATTAGATCAATAAGCATTTTTTTTGTGCAGTTTCAGACCTTTCGCTGAGTTTTTTTGCGAGAGGTCTTTTTGTTATTGATGACATGTATTGATTTTCAAAAGTGTATAGGAGGTGAGGTATGATGCATTTTTGGTAACGATGCTCGTCAGTATCTTGGCAGGAGCAGTTATTGGTATGGAGCGGCAATGGCGGAAAAAGATTGCGGGTATCAGAACGATGGTCCTGGTTTCATTAGGGGCGACATTATTTGCCGTATTGTCTACGTTGATCACAGAGGATGGAAGTCCTAGTCGGATTGCGGCACAAATTGTTAGCGGTGTTGGTTTTCTCGCCGGAGGAGTGATTCTGAGAGATGGTTTCAGTGTGACAGGTCTTAATACAGCGGCAACGCTTTGGTGTTCGGCAGCAGTAGGAACCTTGATTGGCTCGGGATATCTTGTAGAAGGTGGATGTGCCGCAGGAATGATCACGCTAGTCAATACGCTGATTCGGTTTTTTTCGTATAAATTGGACTGCTGGTCAAAAAAGAATCAATCAGAAGAAGGAGAACAAGGCGCACCAATTTTTCTATCGGTCGTTGGCAAGGGATCTGCCGAGGTCATGCTTCGGACAGAAATTGTCCATCTGCTGGATCATTATTTTCTTAAATTCTGTCGTTTTTCCTGCTCGGATCTCACGGGGAAACGTACCCAGTTAGTTGTTGAAATCGAGCCGGCAGTAAATAGTGAGCTGGCGATTACAGAAATCATTACTCACTTATTCAACATACCAGAGGTTATAGAGGTCTATCAATTAGCAGAGGAGGAAACATCATGGTAAAACAGTGTTTACGGTAGTGCAATGGAATAGTCGGGATTATTGGGCAGGCATCGAGTTGCGTAATGATCTGTTGAAAAAAAACTCGGGGCAAAAGCAGCTGACTTCCGCTCCTTTAGACGAACAGAACGATCTGCATTTGACTGTTCGCAGAGATGGAAAGGTTGTAGGAACATTATTGATGCATCCGATCGATCAGAAGATGATCCAAGTAAAGCAGGTAGCGATTGCTTCTTGTTGTCAAGGTTTAGGTATTGGCAAACAGCTGTTGCGCTATGCAGAGAAGCTAGCTGCGGTGATGAACTATAAGATTATTTTTCTGACAGGAAGAAAACAGGCCTGGTCCTTCTATGAAAAACTTGATTATATGAGCGTATTAGATAGCTATGTAGATGGACAGATTGAATTGAAATTATTCAAAAAAGAACTGAATGTAGAGAACGGATTTATCACAAACGAGGTAAGGGAGATGAAAACAAATGGACGACAGTAGTTCGAGAAAAAAGGGATCTTGGAAAGAAGAATCAGAAGCGTGCGGAGAACATTATTGTCTATTTGTTTTCAGCGTACTCCCTTGATAGATGACTCTTTTTTTCTTGCTCCCTGATCAAAAAGGCCTGTTTATAAACAGATAAAACAGTGCTTTTACGGCAGAGAGCAGAGGATAGTTTTTATAGAGAAAGGAAACAGCTGTAGCCATCCGAAAATTGGGATCATTGCAGCAATTGAGCTGCTGCAGAGCAAAGACCTTAAATAATTGAAGGCTTTGAAAATAGATTGCTTTGCGCATGAATTTCTTTTAAAGGAAAAATAGTTGGCGAGCGACGATCGTTCAACTGTTTCAACCGTTTTTCTTTGTTTGAAAAGTCTATCCATTTTGCCACTGCTTCACTTTAGGAGAGAAGGTAAGAAAATTGGAAAAGAAAATGAAACAAACACCCTATACAAATTATGAAATTTTTGCAAGAAAGACGGCAACAAGTGTTTTTGACTGGTTCAAGACCTCAGCAAAGGGCTTATCAGAAGCACAGGTGAGCGCAGCACGGGAAAAATTTGGGGACAACAAAATCGTTTATGGGAAAAAAACACCATGGCTAGTAGAGGTAATAAAAGCATATATTACGCCATTCACATTGGTATTGATCAGTTTAGGTGTGATTTCCTTTGTGACAGAATATGTGATCGTACCACCGGAAGAAAAGGATTTATTTGGCGTTATCATCATTTTTACGATGGTTATCATGAGCGGGACAATGACACTCTTTCAGTCAGTGAAATCAAATCAGGCAGCTGAAAAACTAAAATCAATGGTCAAGGTTACGACTGCCGTAAAACGTAACAATGAATTTCAAGAGATTCCTATGGAAGAGGTCGTTTGTGGTGATTTAATCAAGCTATCTGCCGGGGACATGATTCCGGCGGATATTCGTTTGATAAAGACAAAGGATTTGTTTATTTCACAGTCCGCATTGACCGGAGAAAGCTACCCGGTAGAAAAGTGTGCAGAAAATACCAGTCAGCATTATGACACAGAAACAAGCTATGAGAATCTGGTGTTTATGGGAAGTAATGTAATCAGTGGCAGTGCAGAAGGTATCGTTGTTTCGACTGGAAATAGGACCTTGTTTGGCAACGTGGCAAAAGAGCTTGCTACGAAACCAATCAAAAGCAGTTTTGATCTCGGTATTCAAAAAACTTCGTTTCTGCTAATCAAATTTATGGCCTTGATGGCACCAACGGTAATCGTGATCAATGGGTTTACAAAAGGGGATTGGATGGAGGCGTTTCTCTTTGGTTTGTCCGTTGCTGTTGGTCTGACTCCAGAGATGCTACCAATGATCGTAACGACAAATTTAGTCAAAGGTGCTACGACGATGGCCAAAAAGGGAACAGTAATCAAAAATTTGAACTCGATTCAAAATTTTGGTGCAATCGATATATTATGTACGGATAAGACGGGAACGTTGACGCAGGATAAGATTATTTTGGAATACCACATGAATTGCGATGGGCAAGAAGATGAACGGGTTTTACGTCATGCCTATCTAAACAGCTATTATCAAACTGGCTTGAAGAATCTGCTGGATGTTGCGATTATTGATGCTAGTAATGATGAGTTGGATACAGCTTCGATCCATTACCAAAAAGTAGACGAGATTCCTTTTGACTTTGAGCGCCGTCGAATGAGTGTAGTTGTTGAAGATCCTACAGGTAAAACACAGATGATCACTAAAGGTGCTGTGGAAGAAATGTTGGCAATTTCCAGCTATGTTGACTTTGAAGGAACGGTCGTTGAACTGACAGAAGAAGTAAAACAAGGTATTTTAGAAAAGGTTGAGGAGTTGAATAGTGACGGTCTGCGTGTGATTGGTGTAGCACAAAAGACCAATCCAAGCGTTGTTGGAGAATTTTCAGTGAAGGATGAGCAAGAGATGGTCTTGATTGGTTATCTGGCTTTCCTAGATCCACCGAAAGAGACAACTAAACAAGCGCTGAAGGCACTGCATTCCCATGGTGTAGGTGTTAAGGTGTTGACTGGCGATAATGCTTTGGTGACTGAATCTGTCTGTAAACAAGTCGGATTAGGGGCTGAGGAGCTGATCAGTGGTCAACAGATTGCTAAACTAGATGATGATGAGCTATCAAAAGTTATCGAGCAGCACAATGTTTTTGTGAAACTGAATCCCCAACAAAAGGCTCGGATCACCAAGCTGCTACGTGCGAATGGGCACACCGTTGGCTTTCTGGGTGACGGAATCAATGATGCGCCTGCAATGAAAGCATCTGATGTAGGGATTTCAGTGGATACTGCTGTAGATATAGCGAAGGAATCCGCAGATGTCATCTTATTAGACAAAGATTTGATGATTCTGGAACAGGGAATCCTTTCGGGTCGGGAAACATTTGGTAATATCATGAAATATATCAAGGCAACAGCCAGTTCAAACTTTGGAAATATGTTTTCCGTACTCGTAGCAAGCACATTTTTGCCATTTTTACCGATGCTGCCATTACAGCTGCTTTTCCTGAATTTGATTTATGATATTTCCTGCATGTCTATACCATGGGATCATATGGATAAAGAATATTTGGAGAAGCCGAAAAAATGGAACGCTTCTAGTATTGGGAAATTCATGGTATGGCTGGGACCAACCAGTTCAGTTTTTGACATTACGACCTACTTATTGATGTATTTCGTTATCTGCCCGGCAGTACTCGGCGGTAGTTACCATACCTTAACACCAGAACAGCAGATTGCGTTCATGGCGTTGTTCCATGCTGGTTGGTTTGTAGAGTCGCTTTGGACACAGACGTTGGTACTTCATGCATTAAGAACACCGAAGATCCCATTTTTACAAAGTCGTGCTTCTTTTGTATTAACGGTAATCACGACTCTGGGCATAGGGGTGGGCTCTATCCTACCATTCACTACATTTGGTCAAAATCTGGGGCTAGTAGCACTCCCTGCAAATTACTGGCCATGGCTGATCGGAACGATCGCTTGCTATATGGCATTAGTAACTGTGATCAAAAATGTTTATATGAGACGTTACCAAGAGCTTCTTTGAGGCACAAGGAAAGAAAATGATAGAGCAGCTGAGGGCGGTAGCAAACTCCCTCAGCTGTTTTGATGATTCAGCAGAACTTTTTTTATTTTTAGACGAGATAATGGTATGATGGGAAGGTAGATTAATGAATAGGAGTGACGAATAGAATGACAATCAATTGGCAAAAAGAAGTAGAAGACCGCAAAGAAGCGCTTCTGGAAGATTTGAAAAACATACTACGTATCAACAGTGAGCGAGAAGACGATAAAATGACGGCGGATGCACCGTTTGGGCCTGGTCCGAAAGCTGCGTTAAAGCACATGCTGGCTTATGGCGAGAGAGATGGCTTTACTGTGAAAAATGTTGATAACTATGCAGGTCATATCGAGTATGGCGAGGGCGATGAAACATTGGGTGTTTTCGGACATATGGACGTTGTTCCTGCCGGTGATGGCTGGGATACTGATCCTTATGAGCCAGTAATCAAAGATGGCAAAATCTATGCCCGTGGTTCAAGTGATGATAAGGGACCAACAATGGCCGCTTATTATGGCTTAAAAATCATCAAAGATTTAGGTCTGCCATTATCTAAAAAAATCCGTTTTGTTATCGGAAGCGATGAAGAAAGCGGCTGGGCGGATATGGATTATTACTTCCAACATGAAGAAGCACCGGACTTCGGTTTTTCTCCAGATGCAGAGTTTCCAATAATCAATGGGGAAAAAGGAAATGTGACCTTGTATGCGCAATTCGGCGGATCAAGTGAAGGGGAAGATGAGTTAGTCAGCTTCCATTCAGGGTTACGTGTGAACATGGTTCCAGGAACGGCTGAAGCAGCGATTTTAGTGAAGGATACCGTAACGATTGCTGAAATGAAAGAGCATTTTGAGGCATTTGTGGAAGCACATCCGATCGAAGGAACCTTTGTTTCTGATGAAAATGCGGTAGCGATCACAGTTACCGGTAAAGGTGCGCATGGTGCAAGCCCACAATCTGGGATCAACGCAGCGACCTTCCTTGCGACCTTCTTGGATCGTTATTCCTTTGGTGGTGCGGCAAAAGATTTCATCCATACAGCAGCATTTATCCATGAAGACTTTTATGGTGAAAAATTAGCGGTAGCACACGAAGACGAAAAAATGGGTCGTCTGACAATGAATGCCGGACTATTCAAATTTGAAAAAGATGTGCAAGAAGGCAACATGATCAGCTTGAATTTCCGTTATCCAAAAGGAACAACGGCAGATCAGTTAACAGAAGGCGTACGTGCAGTCATTGGAACAGAAGGTGTAACGATTGTTCAGGACGATCGTAATCAAGAGCCGCATTATGTTCCTGTGGATGATCCTTTGGTAGCAACTTTGTTGAGTGTTTATGAAGACCACACTGGCGAAAAAGGGGAAGAAAAAGTTATCGGTGGCGGAACTTATGGCCGCTTGCTGAAACGTGGTGTTGCTTATGGTGCAATGTTCCCAGGCTATACAGACACTATGCACCAAGCGAACGAGTTCATGGAATTGGATGACCTATTCCGTGCAGCAGCAATTTATGCGGATGCGATGTATCGTTTAGCAAAATAAGCGTTAAAAACAAAAATGATTATACTGAAACGGTTATGCTTCTGTTGAGACATAATCGTTTCTTTTTTTCGGGAAACAGGTAGTATAAATCATGTAATGAATGAGTGGTTGCGCAGTTGAAGGAACATTATATGGAATGGGGACTTACACATGAAAATAATTTTAAAACTGGAAAATGGTGCGTTATTACTACTGACAGTTTATTTATACTTTGCTGTTTTTCACTTATCGTGGCTTGTTTTGATTCTCTGTCTGTTTCTTCCGGATCTTTCCATGGTTGGCTATCTCGTAGATAGCAAGATTGGAGCAATGACGTATAACAGCGTACATAATCTTGTGGTGCCAAGCACGGCAATATTTCTTGGTCTGGCACTAGATAACAGTCTATTGGTTTATATAGGGCTGATTCTGTTTATTCATATATTTATGGATCGCTTGTTGGGTTATGGCTTGAAATACGCCGATGATTTTAAGCATACGCATTTAGATTGAGCAGCCTATAGAATGGATGGATTCAGTCCAATCGTTTTTTCGTAGACGATGCTGTTGGTAGGATTAAACAACAGTTTTCATTTCTTTCGGAGGTATGCTATAGTCGCATCAGAGCAATTTTTACTAGGAAAGGAAGTTGACAAGATGACATTTGAAGAGATTTTACCGGAATTAAAAGCAGGAGCGAAAATTATTCGTGAAGGCTGGGGCGGTTTTGAGCTGTATGTGACGTTGGTAGAAGGAGAAGTATATGACGGTTCTCCTGTAACACCTTATTTTCTGATCAAAACGGCAGATGAAGGCTTTTCCAGCTTTGCGCCGACGGTTTGTGATATCCTTGCTAATGATTGGAAAATCGTGGAATGATTCAGTACACCGAATTCAAGGACAAGGTCGTTTTACTGACCGGTGCCAATTCCGGCATCGGTCATGCGCAAGCAGAGGCATTCTTAGTACAGGGAGCAGTAGTGATTGGACTGGATAAACAGGTAGCTGCGATGGAACAGCTGGCAGAAGCTTATTCGGCATTTTCATTTTACCAATTAGATGTGACCGATCATGAAAAAATGAAAGCTATCGTTGCAGAAATACTGATGAAGAGCACTCGTGTTGAGTACTTGATCAATACCGCGGGGATTTTAGATGATTATTTACCGACCTTGGAAACCTCAGAAGAACTGTGGCAAAAGGTCATGGCAACTAATGTGACCGCTGTGTTTCATCTGACGAATTTGCTGTTGCCACACATGCTGGAAAATAAATGTGGGACGATCATCAATACTGCATCGATTGCCAGCTTAGTGGCAGGTGGCGGCGGTGCTGCTTATACAGCCGCCAAGCACGCACTGGCAGGCTATACAAAGCAGCTAGCTTTGGATTATGCCAAGGATGGGATTCATGTGAACGCGATTGCACCTGGTGCAATCCAGACACCCATGAATGCGGCTGATTTTGCGGGAGACGCTCAGATGGCAAAATGGGTAGCGGAGGAGACCCCGCTTAAGCGGTGGGCGCAGCCAAAAGAGGTCGCAGATCTGACCTTGTTTTTGGCAAGCGAAGCTTCAGCTTATTTACAGGGAGCCATCGTACCTATTGATGGCGGTTGGCTCTTGAAATAGGGACTTGTTTTATTGTAAGATAGACACTAGCGATTTATCGCACTGCGGCACTTCAATGGCCTTATGCCTTTCCTTTGGCCGCAGTTCATCAAGGCGAGCAGCCTAAAGGAGAATGACAAATGAATAATGAGAAAACCCGTACTACGGCATGGAGTGTGTCCGAGCTGACCAAGATGGCGCTTGTGACGAGTCTTTATGTTGCCCTGACGATTGTATTGGCCCCGTTTGGCTATGGCTGGCTACAGATACGTCTGTCTGAAATGTTTAATTACTTGGCGCTGTATAATAAGCGTTATATCCTGGCAGTAACCTTGGGCGTTGCGATTGCCAATATGGCCTCACCGCTTGGCTGGATCGATGTGGTATTTGGAAGTGTTTGTACCTTTCTTGTCTTACTGATTTGTCGGCTAGTAACAAAGCCTATCAAAAATCAAAAGATAAAGATGGCGATCACAGGAATCCTTTTTGCTTTATCGATGTGTACAATTGCCGGACAGCTGACCTTTTTGTATCAAGCTCCATTTTTCTTTAACTGGCTGACGATTGGGTTAGGGGAATTGGCGTCTATGACAGTAGGTGGGCTCATCATTTACTTTGTCGGAAAGAAAATTGATTTGACACAATAACAATTTGAATACAGCGAGTTTTTTTGTATTTGTTTAAATAAGTACAACCTTCTCCATTGGAGTACCGGGACGATGGCTGCCTTCTAGGGAATAAGCGCCGCTGAAGCGGGCCACTTTATCCATATTGGTCACGACAACAATGATCGTGTCGTCTTTTTGTGCATCTGCCAGTAATTGCAAATCAATATGGGCCAATTTGGTTTGTGGGTTGACAGACTGACCTTCCTCTACAAATAATTCGAAGCCGCTGCCGTTTAAGCTGACTGTATCGATCCCCATGTGGATCAGGAGTTCAAGACCATTGTCCGCAGTGATACCGATAGCATGTTTTGTTGGGAAAATAGTCGTTATTTTTCCAGAAATTGGAGAGAAAACATCGCCTGAAAGAGACTTCATAGCAAAGCCATCGCCGACCATTTTACTTGAAAAAACAGAATCTTTTACATCTTCTAATGGGAGATAAGTCCCTTCGGTAACCGCAGTCAGTTCCAGCTCATTGGTAAAGGTTTCACCGTCGACTTGCTCTTTAGGAACAAGGAAGTAAGCAATAGCAAAGGAAGAACCTAAAGCCAAAATGATTCCCAACACGGCAAAGATGAAATATTCACCGATATATGCCGGTAAGCTGAAGATACTGGATAAAATATAGCCATAGATACGAACCCCGAAAAAGCTAATAAAAGCCGAAGCAACAGAGCTACCGATCGTTGCTGCTAGGAAAGCTTTTTTATAACGAGTCAGGACACCGAATAATGCAGGCTCCGTGATACCCAGCAGACCGGAAACCGCAGAAGAAAGAATGATTGATTTTTCTTCTTTCGATTTTACCTTTGTGTACATTGCAGCAGTTGCACCGGTGATTGCCATGTTTGCCATGAACATCATCGGCATCAACATGTCATAACCTTGATTGGCAAAGTTTTGCAGCGCGATAGGCGTCATCGCATGGTGGAGTCCTGTTAAAATGGCAATTGGACGGATCGCACCAACTATGATACCGGCAAGTACAGGAGAAATAGAAAACAGCCAGCTGACACCAGCCGCCAGTAGATTGCCTAAATGAATACCGATTGGACCAATCACAACTAGCGTCAACAGTCCGGATAAAAACAATGAAATTGTAGGGGTAAAGACTGTTCTTAGTACTTCTGGAAGAATCTTATCCACCCAACGATAAATATAGCTTAAGCATAGGACAGCAAAAATGATTGGAATAACGGTACCGGCATAGTTAAAGACAGGTACTGGTAAAAAGTTAAAAACTAAAAACTGAGAAATATCTCCAGAGGCCAGTGCTTCTGTCATTGTCGGAAATTGCAAGGTTGCAGCAATAGCAATTGCCAGATATTGATTGGTTTTGAAAATTTTGGCAGCAGAGGCAGCAACGAAAAATGGTAAGAAGGTAAAGACACCACTAGCCAGCATGTTGATGACCACATAAGTAGGTGATTCAGCAGAGATTAGGTTCAATGCGACTAGACCAGCTGTCAGTCCTTTGATCATTCCTGCTCCTGCAATTGCCGGAACGATTGGACCAAAGACACCAGAGACAGTATCCATAAATAGGGAAACTAAGCCTTTCTTTTGGGTATCAACCACCTCTTGTTGGTCTAAATCAAGCAGCTTTGCCAAGGTACCGTAATAGTCTGCTACGGTTGTTCCAATGACAATTTGCAACTGATCGCTTTGGTATTTCGTTCCTACAACACCTGGAATTTTTTCCAGTGTTTGGTAATCGATTTGTTCCTTATCTTTTAAGTTGAAGCGGAGGCGGGTCATGCAGTGCCACGCGTTATTGATGTTGCTTTTCCCGCCGATCGCCTGAATCATTTGATTGACAGCTTGTTCATGTTTCATCTAATCATCCTTTTTTCTTTATTTCATTCGGCCGATTGATTCCGTTTACAAGATTGATAATAGCATGAATTCTCTTGTTTGGAAACCAGTCCTAAAATGATGTGATTTCATTATAAATGCTTTTGTATAAGTGTTTTTATTGTTTTCTTTAGTTAATTGGACTGGTTTTATGTGCGTAGAGAGCGGATGTTCAGTCCAAATTGACAAGGATCATGTTGGCGTGTTTCAATAGCCTGTGTAAGACAAACATGATACTGAGGATGATGATAAATGACACCGACAATAATTACAGATGTGAAGAGCTTTGCGATCAAACCGGATCGTCACAATTTGGTCGTTGTAAAAGTAGAAACCAATAAAGGCGTACACGGCTTAGGCTGTGCTACCTTCCAGTTTCGACCACTGGCAGTAAAGACTGTGGTGGATGAGTACTTGAAGCCCCTCTTGGTTGGGCGAGACGCGAATGCAATTGAGGATCTCTGGCAGCTGATGAATGTAAATTCCTACTGGCGTAATGGTCCTGTGACCAATAATGCGATTTCCGGAGTAGATATGGCGTTGTGGGATATCAAAGGGAAGTTGTCTGATATGCCCTTGTATCAGCTTCTTGGAGGAAAAGCTCGTACTGCGATTCCGGCCTATACCCATGCAGTAGCAGAGGATTTAGCCTCTTTATATAAAGAAATCGATCAGATTCGTGCAGAAGGGTATCAGTATATCCGTTGTCAACTGGGCTTTTATGGAGGAAGTCCTACGAATCTGCAAACACCGGAGACACCGCTTGAAGGTTCTTATTTCGATCAGCAGGAATATATGCGTACTACATTGAAAATGTTTGAAGCTATTCGGGCAAAATATGGGGATGCTTTCCAGATTCTCCACGATGTTCATGAACGGTTGTATCCAAATCAGGCGTTACAGTTCGCCAAGTCAGCAGAGCAGTATCAGCTGTTCTTTTTAGAAGATATTTTACCACCGGATCAAAATGAATGGTTGAAACAGCTACGCAGTCAATCGACTACGCCGATCGCTACAGGAGAACTGTTTAATAATCCGATGGAATGGAAAGAGCTGGTCATCAACCGTCAGATTGATTTCATGCGTGCCCATGTCTCTCAAATCGGAGGCATCACACCGGCAGTGAAACTGGCTCATTTTTGCGACACGATGGGTATTCGAATGGCTTGGCACACACCTTCTGATATTACTCCTGTTGGTTTAGCGGTCAATACGCACTTGAATATTCACCTGCATAATGCTGCGATTCAGGAAAATATCCCGGTTCAGGAAAACGCAGAGAAGGTTTTTGGTAATATACCAAAGCCGAAGAATGGTTATTTTTATCCAATAGAGGAAGCCGGGATCGGTGTGACCTTTGATGAAGAGGCAGCCCGAGAATATCCGGTTGTTTACAGACCTCATGAATGGACGCAAAGCCGCACGCCGGACGGAACGATCGTAACACCATAAAGAAAATAGGAAACAGAGGCTGTCCCAAAAGCTTCTTAATTAAGATAAAAGAGCCTTCCAAATCTCAAAAAAATTTGGAAGGCTCTTATTTTGGTAGAATCTAGAAAGTTCAGCGTCACTTATCATTTTAAGAGGTACTGAATCACTAGCTTTCCTTCATAGCTCTTAATCCTCTCGCACAATTTCCTAAAATTATGTGCAAGAAAGACAAGTCCCATCTCTCAATGAACTTTTTCTTCCCCTGTATATGGAAGCGGAGAAACTCTTGATTGGCTTTCATCACACCAAAGAAGAGGCAATAAAATCCACTCGTTGATCAGATTTTATTGCCCGTTATTGTTTACGAGGCGACTTTTGAGTTAGCCTCTTTCTTCGCCTAACAGCCTTGTTAATCCCGGCAACATTAGCTTCCAAACATCCTCAAATCTTTCCTGCAAATGAGAATCCCAAGTATGCGCAAAGGACGGTGCTGAAAAAACAGCAAAAGCCTCTAAAACAGTACTAAGATCAATGTCATTTGAATAGTGGAGAAGCTCCGAAATTTTTTCTTTCAACTCATGTAGGTGTTTGTTCAAAACAACTGGATTGTTATCAATGTAGGTCGTATATAGCTTGAACATTTTTTGATTTGCATCGTAGGCTTTTTTCTTACTTTCGGTCAAAGTCCACAGCCAATCATGCAATAACATAACTTTTGAATCGTAAGGACGAGGATCAAAGTGAAAAACATCCGCAAGTTCCTTATTTAACCAGCCGAAGGCCAAGGAAGTCCACAAATCCTCTTTATTTGCGAAATATTTATAAAGGGCAGCATGGCTGACACCTAGTTCTTTTGCTACTTGTGAAAGCGAGGTCTTCCTCATTCCCTGCTGCTCGATTAAGAATTCAGCTGTTTCTAATATGAGTGTACGATTAATTATCTTCATAAGAGGAGTATAACACACAAGATACTATATTTGACTTATGTAACTTGTTCCGTTAAGATTGCCTTGTTACAAAAACATAAAAATGTAACTAAGAGAGGATCCTTACAATGGAACTTAAAAATAATGAAATATTAATCACTGGTGGAACATCTGGCATTGGTTTGGCACTTGCTAAAGAATTATCAAAAAGAGGAAACAAGGTAGTTGTTTTAGGGCGCAGTAAGGATAGGCTTTCAGCCGTTCAGAGAGAATATCCAGAAATTTTGACCTTTCAAGCAGATGTGGCGGATCGCCAATCGCTGGTTGCTTTGCAAAAATGGTTGTCGAACCACTTACCGAATTTGAATATCGTGATTAATTCAGCAGGTATTATGAAGGCCCATAACATGTTAGATCCAGATCTAAATTTAGACGCATTATTATCGGAAATCGAAATTAATTTAGTAGGAACAATCACCGTCGATAAGCTTTTTCTTCCACAATTACTGAAACAAAACGAAGCAATGATCGTAAATATTTCATCAGGACTCGCATATCTCAGCTCAGCACCGCATCCAACTTATTCAGCATCAAAGGCAGGTGTTCAAATGTTTACATCTGCACTGCGGGATCAATTGGCCTATGGAGGTAAACAAAACGTTCATGTAATGGAACTTGTTCCGCCGCTCGTTTCCCAAACCAATTTAGAAAGCGGGAATCTGTCAGGAGCCTTTGGAGACATGGCTTTGGATGATCTAGTAAGTGCTGCAATCAAAGGGATGGAACAAAACAAGAAGCGTGTTAATGCTGGTGCCGCAAAAGTTCTTCGTAAAATGAGAAACACAGCTTCAGATAAAGCTGAGAAAGCAATGGCCAAAGAATCATTGAAGCAATATTTCCCAGAGGGATTATAAATAAGCAAAGAGTCGTTTTCAAAAGAATAATATTCTTGCTTGAGAAACAAATTTGTTAGGAGAATAATCCAATTTCACAGGTCAGTTGTCACTTGTATTATCAGAATTAAAAGCGAGCGGATTCATTGATAGAAAGAATAAGGAAGCTGACCCAAAAAATCTGTTAGACTTTTGGATCAGCTTCTATTTCACGAATAAACGACGACTTAGTAAGTAGTGCCTATGGAATAAGTCGATAATTCACAAAAATTTGAGAAACACCAAGTAGGTAACATCGTCAACTTAAAGAATAGAGAAAAAAGAAAGCGTAGCTATCTGTTAGTAAAGAGAGTATAAAATCACGTATTGCGTACTTGACTAGATAATTGAAGGAGTAACTAAGAAAAAAAGCAAAAAAAAGCTTCTCTCTGAATAAAATGAAGACTGCTTTTTTAAAAACTAGGTTTTTGATTTTGTTTATATTTATTGTGGTGTTTGTATTTTCGTTTGTTCCTTTGGAGATCTCGAGGAAGATAAACCGCTCGTAGTATGTCTTCTTCCAACTTTTTGAACCGAAGTAGCTTTTCCTTATCGTCCTTTTCAAGGACAATATCAATCAACTGGTCTTTCCACAAGCCAATTGCTATATTCTCATTGATCTTTTTCTTTGTTTCTTTCTGATTTAAATGACTCATCACATCTTGAACCATGTTATAAACAAGACTTTGAGCTAAAAAATCTTGATAGACACAAACTGGACTTTTACCTGAAACCTGTTCAATTTTCAATTTGTTTTTTACTGTCTGCCAGAGTTTTTCGATTGCCCAACGTTTTTTATAAAGTTCAAGAATTTCTTCTCTCGTAATTGTTGCTGGGAGATTCGTCATAAATACATTCATTTGACCATTTTCCAATGGTAGTTGAATCATACGGGTCATTATCCCCTTATTCGCCTCAAAGTCTTTTGCGAGTTCAGGCTCTACTCGTTTCATTGTTCTTAAACGTGAATACGTACAGGACAAAAAAACGGATGAATCAAGAGAGGTCAGTTGTGCCCGTTCCTTTTGATAAATCGTCGAAGGGATTCGAATCAAGTAGCTAAGTTTCTGTTTCTCAATAAAATGAATGAGATCCAGTGAGGGGTATCCGCGATCAAAAAGTACGAGCCGCGGAGCTTGAAAAGGAATTGACTCTGAGGAAAGAAGATTCTTTTTCGCTAAATTTTTTTCACCGACATGAAGCGAATCAATCTGGAGATCAATCAGGAAGGCATTGAACACATCCATTAAGCCACTCGTTTGTGCTCGTACAGATGTTTCACCAAATCGATTGCCATTTTGACTGAAAAACAGGCGATTTTCTTTCGAATTTGGCACTTCCATTCGACTACCGTCAATGGCGAAAACAAGATAATTATGCCAAGTTTTTGGTGTATCTTGTGTGTAAAAATGAGAAAGATACTGTAAGTTTAAAAATCGAAACGCTTCAGGGTTTACTTTCTTTCGTTGTGAAAGAAATGCTTGTTTGGATAATGTCATTACAGAGGACCCCTTTCGCTTTAAGTAGTGATAGACTTCCATGGTGGCCGTAAGGCCACGTTTGAAAAGAAACGAATAAATGACTTCATTTAAGGGGAATTTACGAGTACGAGTAAAACTGTTAGGAGAATCTGGGAATCGAGCAATTGAATGGAAATGAGAAGAAGTGAGTGAGTTAGAAATCAGATCGAATCGTTTGTGATAAGGAGCAGCCATTCGAATCACCTCTTTTCTTTTACTATAAAAGGTTCTGAGGAAAAAGAAAAGAGAAACTCTGCTATTTTTCAGAGTTTCTCTTAAGTTGACGATGTTACCAAGTAGGTACTTTTCATCATCTGTTCTGCTCAAAAGAGCACTCACAGTGATTCTAAGCAATAAGGCGGAAATTCCGAAAATGACAAGAAACACGGAATGTACCATTCCGATGTTGATTGATTCCTACTTGGTGTTCCACAAATTTTTGTGAATTTTCGACGTATTGTCGAAGAGCCTTGAAACACAGTGGTTTACCACTGATGTTGAGCGGACATCGACGCAGCTCGCTGCTAGTAGTTGCTTTGGGAACACCGTTTATTCAGTTTTATATGTATAGAGGAGTGCGGGATCAAGTTATGTCCCCACTCTTTTTTTGTATTTTCAAATTATTTTGGCTCATTGTCAAATTGGACTGATGAGTAGAAATAAGGAGGTTGGTTATTGAAAGAGAAAATCTTTTGATAACCAACTTCTTTGTTATGTCATTTTTATCAGATCGTTCATAAGAAAAATTCGTGTTTTCATATTTTGAAAGGATTTAAACCCATAAGAGACACGCTTTAGTGCTTTTATATGAGTATTCATTGCTTCTATTTTTCCATTCGAATAAGGATAAATCATGGCGTTTCGGATTCCTTCTTCATAGGTTAATAAGTTGGTGATTGATTGACGAAATACTTCATCTAATTCTTCTGGAAGGGTCCGTAGTTGTTCAAAGAATTGTTCATGATCTTTCCTTCGGAAAGCCTCGGTTAATTCATGAAATACTTGATACGTAAAACGCAGTGCCGGAGAAAACTCAAGGAGTCGATCAATCATCATGGCTTCTGTCAGATAAGGAAACTTAGGGGCTCTAAAGCTGCGCCAAGTTTTGTAGGTCGAATGATTAACATGGGCTCGATTTTTCAATAAAAAGCGCCAATTACTTTTTAATTTATTCGCTAAAGGATGTTTATTTTCCTGTCTCAATCGCGCAACCTCTTTGATACGAAAGGCATTAAAGGCCCGATTAAGGTGTTGAACAACATGAAATCGGTCAACGACCAACTTTGCTTGAGGGAATACACGGGGAATCAATTGAAAATAAGCGGCATTCATATCTGTGACTAGAAATTGTACCTTCTCCGGATTTGAACATTTTTGAAAGTAATGAACCAAATGGTTCAATTTTCTAGAAGGAAGAATATCAATCAGTTCACCTGTTTCTCCATCAGCACAAATAAAACTCATCTTATCTTCAATAGACGTATGAGAACGGAATTCATCAACCATTAAAACAGAAGGCAGATAGGTTCGTTTTCGTGTAGGAAGATAGGCTTCTGTTGTCTTAAGTACACGAATGACTGTCGTAATAGAGACATGGCACAGAGAGGCAATCAGGCGAAGAGATATCTTCTCTTTTAGTAGTGCAAGAATTTTAATCTGTAACTGTTTGGCAATAAAGCAATGTGGTGCAACGAAATAAGACTGAGCCGTCCAGTGGCGAGAACAGGAACGACAAAAGTAGCGTTGTTTCGCTAATTTCATGGCTAGGGGCAAGTATTGATAGGAATCAAAACGAATCATTGTCGCTTTTGTTCCATTTTTAACCACTGCTTGTTTCCCCGTGAGGGGAACTTTTGAAGAAGAGCAGTAGGGACAATGAGCCATACAGGGAGAAAGCTTGGCGTGAACGATAAGTGTCTGCGTTCCTTTGATTTTTTGTTCTGAGACTTCTGAAATAGTTAGGTTTTTGTCTATTATTCGTAGCATTTTTTTGATAGTATTAGTCATAGCATATCGTTCCTTCCGATTAGATTTGGTTGTGGTGACTTAATCCTATCAGAGAACGATATGTTTTTTTAGATAAAAATAAACATGGGACTGAAAAAAGTATTTCTACTTTCATCAGTCCCATTTATTATAGAGCCATTATTTTATCAATCTATAGACAAACTATATCCGCGGATGTATAATATCTATAGATATACAAGGAGGTGGGATTACTGAAGCTATCATCAGCATATGTTCAAGCTATAGGGTTAATGGTCATGTTGGCGGAATTACCTGAACAAGAATCGTTGAAATCAGTAGAAATCAGTGAGCGAATGAATGTTTCACACTCTTACTTACAGAAGATCGCCACTAAATTAAGGAAGCAGCAGTTGATTGAATCACAGGCATCGAAGCAAGGTGGGTACAGGCTGAAAAAGGAATTGGAAACAATCACTTTTCTAGATGTTTTTGAAGCTATTGAGGGAGAAAATCCCTTTCTTCATAACATCAACCTTGATCCAATCCAAACGATGTTTATCGATCAAGAGTTAGTAAAAGAAAAATCAATCGATGTGATACACATTCATTTGGCTGCGGAGCAAGCCTACAGAGATGCGTTGGCAGGGTATAAGCTTATAGAAATCCTGCCGAAAGACGACAATGGCAAGTATTTACAGATCGATTGGAAATCAGTTATTGATGACAATAGGAGGAAATAATATGTCTTTTAAAGAAGAAATCGAGCAACTAAAAGAAACCTTTCAGCAAACAAAGGACAAAGGAAAAGCCTTAGGGGATAAATATGCTGAAGAAGGAAAGAATATCGGCAATGAGTACAAGGAAAAAGGGAAAGAAGTCGGAAAACAGTTTAAAGATTTATCTGGTGGCTTGAAGGATCGTTTTAAATAAGCTATAGAGCAATAAAACGAGTCTCTCATCATCATTTTTTTATGATTGAGAGACTTTTTTGAGTAATACACATTGCGTTTGATTTGAAATACATTTTATTTGAATTGAATTCGTTTTCAATTTGATATATAATATGGAAAACAAATGATAATATGATGGAATGTAACCATTTGGGCATAACCTAAAGATCTCTTGAAAATTATTTTCAGGAGGTGTTTAGGTTTTTATTTTTTAAGGAGGAATAGTGTGAAAACTAATCCATCTAGGATAAGAAGCAGTCCAATAAATAAAGCGCACACCAAATAAACGTCAAAAACGACAGGTCCGACGATAAAAAAGTTATTTAGATGAGTGGTGCTAAGTCTTTTCTAACAAAATCATCTGGTAATAAACCTTCTGAAATGAGTAGTTTGGTTGCTTGTTTAAGAGCTTTATCTTTCTGCTTTTGAATAAGATTGTCTGGCATGTCAATCTTATACAAGTCAGTCGGATTCCAAACTTCTCCAGTCGAAAGCATATGGTAAATAGCTGTAAGCATCATCCGAGCGATTGCGATGATCGCGCGCTTTTTACCTCGTCGTTTATAAATACGCTCATATTTTAAACGGTAATAGGGATGCTTCTCTTTCGCTTTTACCGCAGCGTGAGCACACTGGACAAGTGTTGGTTTTAAATAAACGCCAGCTCGAGAGATGCGGACAGATTTCTTTTTACCAGCAGATTCATTACTACTAGGAGAAAGTCCTGCCCAGCAACATAATCTTTTTGACTGTGAGAACTGAGACATATCAATGCCAATTTCAGAAATAATTTGGATAGCTGATTGGCGACGAATCCCTGGAATCGTCTCTAGTAGTTGAATAGCTGGTTCGTAGGGTTCAACCATTTGGTCCAATAGGTAATCAAGGAAGCTAATCGAGTGATCAAGGTAAGTTTTGTGTTCTTCAATCAGTTGAATTCGAATAATCTGTTCATTTGTAAAAGAGTAACCTTCAATTGATTGGATGAGCTCCTGTCCTTTAGGCTTCATGCTTCCATGAAGCAAGTCGAGCACATGATTCGGATCAAACGCTTTACTTGAAATCAAATAATCTCGGACTCTCTTAGAGCTGACACCAAACATGTCAGAAACTACAGAGTCCATGGCAACATTACCAACGGTAAAGGCATTTTGAAGTCGATTTTTCTCGCTAGAACGATGACTGACTAATCGGGTCCGATAACGAGTAAACTCACGCAAGACTCGAACATCTTTTTCAGGGATAAAACTGCCTCTTACCAATCCCATACGGAATAGTTCGGCAATCCATTTGGAGTCCTTCTTATCATCTTTGTTTCCTTTTACTGCACGAACCCATTTGGGGTTCGCAATCGTGACGTTCATCACGTCTTCAAGCAAATTGGAAACGGGGACCCAGTACTTACCGGTACTTTCCATACAAACATCGTAGCACTTGCATTCTAACAGCCAGTCTTTCAATGCCAGAATCTGGTTGTTAAAAGTTGAAAATCGTTTTTTCTGATAATGCGGCGTTAATTCGCCAGCTTTCGTGGTGATGACGGTAGCTATTAAAAAGCTTTTGTGCACATCAATACCACAACAAACGGGATAAACGACTTTCATGATTCTTCGCCCCTTTCTATAAGTAGCGGAGAGGCAGTGACTGGCCGGGGCAGCATTTAACAGAAGTTGTTAAAACAATGATTAGTGTGCGGACTCTAACGTTCCACTCATTTGTGCTTGAATGCCCTGGCCTTACACTGGTTAGAATACTGGTTTAAACCGGAGGTTTCCTACAACTTACCTCACCGTGCTTTGTAGTGTGCCTCTCCTAGTTCCATTATAAACTGAAATCCGCATCAGTTTTCATTACTATTTGACTCGATGAGCGGAGCGAGTCGAGATGGAGGTTAGAATGAAGAAATTAAAGCAAATGAAGTGGGTAGCTTTGGTAGGAACGGTAGTGCTTATTGGGGGCTGTAGTCAGCGAGGGAAAACAGGAAGTGAGTCATCGACAACCGCAGCTGAAACGTCTAAAGAAGAGGCCGTGTCCGTCGTTCGGGAAACCGCATTTGGGAAGGTGAAGGGACTTGAGGAAGAGAATGCACTGGTTTGGCTAGGTGTTCCCTATGGCGGTGATACCTCGGGTGAAAATCGTTGGAAGGCGCCAACGGATCCGGAGCCTTGGACAGATGAGCTGGATGTATCGGAAGCTGGTAGCCTAGCGTTACAGGCAGGTGCTGATGGTGTTACAGGCTCAGAGGATGCGCTGAATTTGGACATTTATCGTCCTAATAACGAGAAAGAAAAATTGCCTGTCCTTGTTTATGTGCATGGAGGGAACAATCAAACTGGAAATGCACAGGAAATTTCTGGCCGATCATTTGTTGCTGGTCAGGACGCGGTGGTGGTTTCTGTGAATTACCGTTTAGGTGCGTTAGGCTTTAATCCACTGCCAGCGTTGAAAACAGGAAGTGATGAAGAAAATTCAGGGAACTATACGATGCTGGACTTAGCGAAGTCATTGGACTGGGTACGTGAAAATATCAGTAATTTTGGCGGAGATAGCGACAATGTGACAATTGCAGGGTTTTCTGCAGGTGGTCGAGATGTGATGGCTATGCTCATTTCTCCCATTTTTGAAGGGAAATTTGATAAAGCAGTTTCTTTCAGCGGTGGGATGACGATCGCGGACGAAGAGAAGAGCCAGGAAGTTTTTGCAGAAGCGATTGCGCCGTTAGTAGTAGAGGATAAGGTGAAGAAAAATGAAGAGGAGGCAAGAAGCTGGCTGTTGACCTCGGCAGAAGAGGTTAAAGACTATCTTTACGAGCTAGATGGTGATCGTTTGGTAGGTTTGATGGGCAATGCGGGGATTCGAATGAGTGTCTTTCCTCATCTTTACAATGACGGAACAGTACTTCCAAAAGAAGGCTTCGATACAATCAATTATAATTCAGTCCCTTTGTTGATGCTGACAGGTGAACAGGAATTCTCCTTGTTTGGTCGATTTGATCCGTACTTTGGCGAGTATGTTGGGGATGGTTCGATCGATACAAACAAGGATATTTCCAGCCAATATGACTTTGTGAATAAATACGGCGGACAATTGTATAGCCTGTTTAATCTGGAGGATTCTGCACAAAAAATGAGTGCGAATTATTCAGCACCTATTTACGGTATGGAGATTCTGTTTGGAGAAAATGCGGATGCAGTCAGTGAAGAAATGGCCAAGCTGGGTTCGTTCCATGGTGTGTTTGTCCCGTTACTTGATACAGATAGCCAAAATTACGCAGGGTTAGTCACTGATTCTTATACATCTAAAGGAGCAAAACAGCTTAGTGCGATGTTCCAGAAGTATTTATATGCCTTTATCAGTAATGGTGAGCCAAATGGCGAAGACTTGCCTGAATGGACAGCGTGGGAAAAAGGGGCAGATGAGAATATTTTATTCCTTGATGCTGATAAAGAGACGGCAACTGCTGAAATGGGTAAAAAAGATTTTGACTATGAACAAGTGCTAGACGCAATCAAGAAGGATGATTCTATTACCGAAGATCAAAAGAAAACATTGCTATCTAAAGTGATGAATGGGCGCTGGTTCAGTTATCTATTAGATAAAGAATACGGGAATTTATCTGCTTTTGATAAATAAATCCATAAGTAAAATCTATTAATTAGTCCATAAAAAGAATCTGAGGCACAGTCTATGCTGGTGCCTCAGATTCTTTTTGTAGTCAAAGCAAGCAGGATCAATGGGTCTGCCGGTATTCTTTCGGAGAGATTCCTTGCTTCTTTTTAAAAAGGAAACTGAAATAATTGGGGTCATTGTACCCAATCTCAAAAGCAATCTCTGCCAACTTTTGATTGGTTTCCTTCAAT
Source organism: Enterococcus sp. 9E7_DIV0242 (assembly GCF_002140975.2). Lineage (NCBI taxonomy): Bacteria > Bacillati > Bacillota > Bacilli > Lactobacillales > Enterococcaceae > Enterococcus > Candidatus Enterococcus clewellii. Next base: position 2,465,643 of record NZ_CP147247.1, on the reverse strand, counting down.
AAGTTTTTAGCCAAGTTTACTCGCTGATCCGTCAGATATTCAATAAAGGTTTTGCCCATAGATTGCGAAAAAATAGTGCTGAAGTGGGCAGGACTCAAGGAAAGTTCATCGGCAACCATGTTTAGAGAAATATCAGGATCTGTATAATTGTTAGTAATAAAAGCAATGGCATGATGGATCACACTTTGATATTTTGACATGGACGGGTGGATATTCACTTCAATCAGGTATTGGATCATCTGCTGTAGCAGAGACTCATATTTTTTGCTATCAGAGGAGACGGCCATTAGATCTGTCAACGAATCCTGTGAGGGAAAAGCAATTGCCGCAGTCTGTTGCTTCTTCTTCACCAACCCATTTAATTCGGTCAAAATAAAGAAGCGGATCATACGTGTACGTTCAAAGTTTCCTTGTTCCTGTGTTAGCTTTTGAATAAATGGTTCGATATTCTCTTGTGTTAGTGCAGAAATTTCTTTCGCTAGATCCATTTTGAACGGATGTGTTGGAGATAATTCGCCTTCCTTCATATCGTCTTCGTAACTTATGATTTTTTCCGTTCGAAAATAGCCGTAAGTACCTAACATTTCCCTGGATTTTTCGAAGGAATCCGGGATTTCACTCAGACGATCGACAATAGGACCGATTGCTACAGCAAGATCATCTTGAGAATCCTGTTCCAATTCGTGAATCAGCGCATGAGCGATTTGATAGCTTTTCTCCAATACAGCATCTCTTCGATTATCAAAAATCAAAAACTTGATGAAGCGAGAGGAAACACTGGAAAATAGAAGCGTGTCATCTTCGCCAAAAAGAAAATTCAAGTATTCACTGAAATGAGCATAGTCATCAAAATCACTGTTGAACTGATTGGTTGCTAAAAGAACCGTAAATTTTTTGCCGATGATCGACCGTTGAAAACTGTCGGCTTCTTTGATAGCCGAAGCAATCGGTAATTCGCCTTTAAATAGCCCATTTAGAAAGTGATTTTTCTTCATCTCTGAAAACAAGAAATCAGAGTTTGCTTTAGGCTCAACCGTCTGTTTCTGTTGATCGAGCAGCTTTACTACTTTTGCGATCGTGTGCGCCAATTCAATGTTTTTGAATGGCTTCAGTAAATATTCATCCGCCTGTACTTGGATGGCTCCCTTGGTATATTCGAAGTCATCGAAGCCGCTTATAAAAATGATGCGTGTCCATGGCAGCAACTTTCGGGCTTCCTTGGCGAAGGTCAGCCCGTCCATGAATGGCATTTTTATATCAGTCAAAATAATATCCGGCTGTAAATCCAAGATCGAAGCCAGAGCCATTTCACCATCGCCGGCTTCTCCGCTGAAAGCGATTGGGTATTTTTCGCTAAGCTGTAGGATTTGCTTGCGCAAGCTATCTCGAATCAGGTGCTCATCTTCCACGATAAAAACCTTATACATCTTTTTGCCCCTCCTGTCGTTTCGGAACAGTGACCCGAATCGTTGTTCCTTTTCGGTAGTGACTTTCAAGTGTGATCCCAGCCTGACTGCCATAATACAGCAGTAGGCGTTTATTGACATTGTAAAGACCGTAGCCGGTACTGAAATCAGAATCGACGCCTTTTGCCAGCTCTTTTTGAATCTCTACCAGCCGTTCCGGCAAAATCCCGATCCCGTTATCTGAGACAGTAAAAATCAAGCTGTCTCCTTGTTCTTCTAAAGTAACTTGTACAAAACCAGCCCTTCGAATGAATTTGATTCCATGGTAAACGGCATTTTCAATTAATGGTTGTAAAATCATTTTCACTATCTGGTAGTCCCGTAATGTCTCGGGGACATCAATATGGAACTGTAACATCTCGCCATAACGAATCTGTAAAATGACCAAGTAATCTTGAATGTGCTTTATCTCTGTATCAACGCTGATCCAGTCCTTGCCTTTGCTTAAGGAGATACGGAAAAAATCTGATAGGGCAAAGGTCATTTCCTTCGCCTTTTCGTAGTGTTTCTGTTCGATCAAGGAAACAATGGCATCTAAGCTGTTATAGACAAAGTGTGGGGTGATCTGAGCTTGAAGAACTCGTACTTCACTTTGCGCCAGATGGTATTGCTTCAAGGCATTTTCTTCTAGTAACTGTGTTAAATCATCGGCCATTTTATTAAGGCTCTCTGTTAGAGAAGAAAGCTCTGGTGTTTCTGGAAGGGCTAGTCGATACCCTAGATGTCCTTTAGCCAGCTCGTTAGACATATGGATCAAATCGTTCAGCGGTTCTTGGATGCGCTCGTTTAAAAAACGACGATTTTTGCGAACGAAGTAGATGATTCCCAGTACGATCAAAAGCTCTATAGCAGTAAGCACTACCAATGACTGAACCATTTCGTTATTTTTTTGACTGGCTAGATTGATTTCAATACGGACGAACTCTTGCAGCATATCTGAAAGCAGCTGAGTAACAGACTCGACCTGAACCATGACCTCTTTGTTTTTTTCGTAGGAGTTTTCCTTCGAAAGATTTGTAAGGATATCTTCCTGATACCCTTCGAGAGAATCAATGATTCTCAGCGAGACCTCCAGAATACTGCGCTCTCCTTTCGTGTTGATGTTGTCTTGGATATGAGCGATATCGCCCCGCAGTTCATCCACGATACTGTTTTTTGAGTACTGCTGCAGTGGCACCTGACCAGTTACAACATCCCACATTTCCTCCAGAACGGTATCGTCCACTTTAGCAGCAATTGCGTTTGCTTCTTGGATATTGGCGACGGTTCGCTGATAAATAAACAATTGTCTGGAATAAAGAAGAATACTGATAAGTAAAGGGATAAAGGCCAAGGCAAACATCAGCTTGTTTGCCTGAGAAAAAATTTGCTGGATACTGGGTGCTTTCTTCTTCATAATGGCCTCCTTCAATAATTTCTAGTAGGGATCGTATCAAGATTGGTTTCGGAGAAGACCGTTTCGGGCATGTAAATTTCATGGGAAAGCTCTTTGCCGTCAAAGTAGCGATTGATGGCATTAGCGACGAACCATCCTGCATTGGGATTGCATTCTACGACACAGTTGACTATACCGGCTCGCAGTTTTTTTATCATATCCTCTTGTGCATCGATCGTGACGATCACGAGGTCTTTTCCAGGGATGATGTCTGTCTCCTCAAGAGCTTCAAGGGCGCCATGTGTCATCTCATCGTTATGACTGTAAAGGACATCGATCTTGCTTATATCTTTTGTTTTGATGTATGCCTCCATTTGTTCTTTCCCCTTCATCCGAACATAATCGCCGGAAAGTGTATCGACGACCTTCATTCGTGGGTCACGGGAAATGGTTTCCTGAAAGCCTTCAGTCCTTAAGGTGGTAGGGGATGTCTCTGTTAATCCGGCGAGCTCCAAAATATTGATTTCTTCTTTTGGACTGTCGGAAAAATAATTGGTCACGTAGAGCCCACCGCGATTCCCTTCTGCTTTGAAGCTGGGACCGATATGTGTGATATAGAGACTTTGATCACTGACGGTGATATGGCGATCGACAACGATCACTGGAATTTCCGCCTGCTTCGCTTCCTTCAATATGAGCTCCCAGCCATCTTCCTGCAAAGGAGTAAAGACGATCAAATCGACTTTGTAAGCGATAAAGGTACGAATATCTTGAATCTGTCGTTCCTGACTCATATAGCCATTTCGATACAATACTTGATTTTCTTTTTCCAACTCAGTTTTGATAGAATCTGTATGTCGCTTGCGCCATTTACTTTCTGTCCCTGACTGAGAGAAACCGATCACCAAACTTTTTTCTTCCTCTACATCATCCGCAGCTGTACAAGCACTTAAAAGAAACAACAACGGAAAAAGAAACAGCACTAGTTTTTTCATAGACCTCACTCTTTCTATCCATCACTCCTGCTAAAGAACGAACAGATGATAATTATTTTTCTGCAAGTAGAATCGGAAAAGTCGAAGGGATACTTTTTCATGAAGATAATCCTTTGCAGAATATAATATGAAGCGTTTTCTTATCTTTATTCTACCAAATTATTGTCTCTTTAAGGTGCTCTACTATTGGAAACGAAAAAAAATCAAGAAAATCAAAAAAATTCCTAGAAAAAAGTATTTGTGCAAAGTCGAGCAAAAAGAATTCCCAGAAAAGATGAAAAACATTTAATGTAAGCGGTGTCTTTGGGCGGTATACTTCTGAGTGTAAAGCAATTATAAATTCTGGAGGGATAAAGATGAAAGTTGGATTTAAGAAAGCCGTAGCATTTACCGCGTTACTATTGGTCGGAGGAATGACCTTGGCTGCATGTGGCGGCTCTGATTCTGGGGGCAGTGGGGATAAAGGGTATGTTGGAATCGCTATGCCGACAAAATCTGCAGAGCGTTGGATTGCTGATGGGAACAATATGGTAGATGAGCTTGAAAAGCTTGGGTATAAGACAGACCTGCAATATGGAGAGGATAAGGTAGAAAACCAAGTCGCTCAAATCGAAAACATGATTACAAAAGGTGTTGATACATTAGTTATTGCCTCCATTGATGGTTCGGCGTTAACAGATGTTTTAGAAAAAGCACACAAGGAAGATATCAAGGTCATTGCGTATGATCGTTTGCTGATGAACTCTGAGTATGTCGATTATTATGCAACCTTTGATAATTTTGGTGTAGGGGTTCTACAGGCTTCTTATATTGAAGATAAGCTTGGCTTGAAGGATGGCGAAGGGCCATACAACATTGAACTATTCGGTGGTTCTCCGGATGACAACAATGCGTTGATTAATTTCAATGGCGTGATGTCTGTGTTCCAACCCTATTTGGATAGCGATCAGCTGAAAGTACCTTCCGGTCAAACCAGCTTCAACCAGATTGCCACTTTGCGTTGGGATGGTTCGACTGCACAGGCACGTATGGATAACTTGCTAAGTGCAAACTATACAGACAAAACATTGGATGCTGTGCTTTCCCCGTATGATCCAATCAGTTTGGGTATCATTTCTTCCTTGAAAGGTGTTGGCTACGGTTCGACAGACAAACCATTACCGGTCATCACCGGACAAGATGCAACGGTTGCCGGAGTGAAGTCAATCATTGCTGGCGAGCAGACCCAAACAATCTTTAAAGATACACGTATTTTGGCGAAAAATACGATCGAGATGATCGAAGCAATCAGTAAAGATGAAGAAGTACCAGTCAACGATACAGAAACGTATGACAACGGAGTAAAAGTTGTTCCTACGTACCTAGCGAATCCGGTTTCTGTAGATAAAGACAATTACAAAGAAGAGTTAATCGACACAGACTACTATAAAGAATCAGATTTGAATGGATAGAGGTTGTAACAAAGCTTCTCTGTGCCTCCGCGCTCGCATAGATTGCGAGCCGAGGCATGGAGAGCCTTTGGAACACCGTTTATTCGGCTTTAAGAAATGACCGAAGTGAAGAAGAAAGGATGGGAAAGATGTCAGATCATATTCTGGAGATGAAGAACATCGTCAAGAAATTTTCCGGCGTTCGCGCGCTTGATAATGTGAATCTAAGCATTGAACGTGGAGAAATCCATGCATTGTGCGGCGAAAATGGTGCTGGAAAGTCGACGTTGATGAATGTTCTCAGTGGACTATACCCCTACGGAAGCTACGAGGGTGAAATCGTTTATGACGGAGAAACCTGCAAATTTAAAGACTTACGTGACAGTGAAAATAAAGGAATTGTCATTATTCACCAAGAGTTGGCATTGAGCCCCTATTTATCGATAAAAGAAAATATATTTTTAGGCAATGAGCAAGCAAAGCATGGCATTATTGATTGGGATATCACAGAGAAAAAGACAGATAATTTATTGAAAACCGTTGGACTGAAAATCGATCCGAACACTTTAGTTTCACAAATCGGTGTGGGGCATCAGCAGCTTGTAGAAATTGCCAAAGCATTTTCTAAATCTGTTCGTCTATTGATTTTAGATGAACCGACTGCAGCACTAAATGAAGAGGAAAGCGCCAATTTGTTGGAGCTTATCAAGGAATTTAAAGTACAGGGAATCACTTCGATCATTATTTCTCATAAGTTAAATGAAATCGTAACTGTTGCAGATCGTATCACGATCCTACGTGACGGTCAGACGATTGAAACGCTTGAGAAAGAAGATATCAATGAAGAACGGATCATCAAAGGGATGGTTGGACGTGATTTGACTAACCGTTACCCAGATCGTCATCCAAACATTGGTGATGTCTATTTCGAGGTGAAAGATTGGACAGTGCATCATCCAATCGATGGATCACGGACAATGAACAGCAATATCAATGTATCCATACGGCGTGGTGAGATTATTGGCATTGCGGGGCTGATGGGTGCCGGTCGAACAGAATTTGCCATGAGTGTTTTTGGTCATTCTTACGGCAGCAACATCAGCGGTAAGGTCTATAAAGAAGGGAAGGAAATATCTGTTAAGGACGTACCAACAGCGATTCGAAACGGCTTGGCGTATGTGTCAGAGGATAGAAAAGCATTGGGACTGAATCTGTTAATGGATATTTGCGAGAATACAACGGTTGCCAGTCTTGGGAAAATCAGTCAAGGCGGCGTGATTGATAAAGAAAAAGAAGTCCTTGCAGCGGAAGAATACCGCAAGAAGATGCGAACGAAAACCAATTCGGTCTTTCAAAATGTCGGTAGCCTGAGTGGTGGTAACCAGCAGAAGGTCGTTTTAGCGAAATGGCTGATGACGGAGCCGGATATCCTCTTTTTGGATGAGCCGACCCGCGGGATCGATGTAGGCGCAAAATATGAAATTTACACAATTATTGAAGAGATGGCTGCTTCTGGAAAAAGCATCTGCATTATTTCTTCGGAGCTTCCGGAAATTCTGGGGATGTGTGATCGAATCTACACGATGAACGAAGGGCGGATCACAGGAGAAGTGATGAGAGAAGACGCCAATCAAGAAATATTGATGAACCTGATGACCATGGAAGAAGAGGGTGTGAGTTAAGATGGAAAATACAGATAAACTGGATAAAGAGAAGAAAAGCTTCAACTTGAAGGATAAGGCAATGGACATCTTCAGCCGATACAGCATGGTAATCATTCTGGTTGCACTGCTGATAGCTTTTCAGCTGATGACGGACGGAATATTCTGGAGACCTTTGAATATCACGAACTTAGTATTGCAAAACAGCCATATTTTAGTACTATCGGCAGGCATGCTGCTGGTTGTATTGCTAGGACATGTGGATCTGTCGGTCGGATCGGTCATGGCATTTGTCGGTGCGATTGCCGGTATGTTAATGGTGAATAATGGCATCAGTCCATGGCTGGCTGTTCCGCTTTGTATTGGGATCGGTGCATTAATTGGTGCGTGGCAAGGATTTTGGGTAGCTTATGTCGGTATTCCGGCATTTATCGTAACACTGGCAGGATTATTGATGTTCCGTGGATTAACGCAAGTTGTGTTAGGCGGACAGTCACTGGCACCGTTTCCGAGTGCCTTTCAAAAAATTTCGACAGGGTACTTACCGGATATTGCCGGTGGTGATCATTTACATTTTCTTTCAATGATCATTGGTGTGATCATTGCAGCCGTATTGATTCTAGGGCAATGGCGCACGAGAGAACGTCGGAAGAAAAACCTGTTTGAAGTAGAATCAATGAATGCTTTCTTTATCAAAGCTATTTTCACTGGATTGATCGTGGTTGGCGTGACGTATATTTTTGCGGCGTATCAAGGGTATCCAATCATTTTGATCATCTTAGGTATTATTGTTGCAGCATATGGTTTCCTGACCAATAAAACTGTGGCAGGTCGCCAAATTTACGCAACAGGTGGAAACAAAAAGGCCGCTGAATTATCCGGGATCAAGACGAAAAAAATCACGTTCTGGGTATTTGTCAATATGGGTGCGATGGCCGCATTGGCTGGATTGATTTTGGCCGCTCGTCTGAACGCAGCAACACCACAGGCAGGTACGTCAATGGAGCTGGATGCGATGGCTGCTGTTTACTTTGGTGGCGCTTCTACTTCCGGTGGGATCGGAACGATCATGGGTGCAATTGTCGGTGGCTTGGTTATGGGTGTGCTGAACAATGGGATGTCGATCTTAGGGGTCGGGGTTGACTGGCAGCAAGCGATCAAAGGCTTGATTTTGCTGTTAGCAGTTGTATTGGATATTTATAATAAGAAGAAAAAAATCTCTTAAGAGCAGGTGAAAGGATAGAAGCTATGGCTAATGAGAACGAGCAAAAGACGATTTTATTGATTTGTACTGCGGGAATCACAACAGGGCTTCTCGTGAGAAATGTTCAGCAAGCGGCAGATGAGCAAGGGGTCAATGTTCATGTGTATTCCGCACCAGCCATTGTTGCCGAGCAAACCATCCAAACACAGGCAGTGGATGCGTTATTGATTGGTCCCCAATCGAAGTACGAGGTTGCGCGACTAAAGGACTTTTTGAATTACAAGGCAGTCCCTTATAAGCTGATTTCGAAAGAAGATTACGAAACATTGGATGGCGAAGCTGTGTTAAAAGACAGCTTGAGTTTATTAAAAAATGGACACTGATTTCTAATAAATGATGGGGCCGATCAGTGAATATGAATCAGCTCCAAATCAGACAGTGGTTAAAAAATAGAAAAATAGTGTAATCCCCTCTAAATAAAATGGATAAGAGTAGCGCAAGCAACTTTTATCCATTTATTTTTTTTTGTTGTAATTGCTTATGAAAGATAATAAAAAAACAGGAACAAAATCCTCTGTACTATTTGTGTTCATCGCATTTTAATAATTATTTAATCACAGCTAATAGGGCCGCGGCCATCCATTTTATTCTAAGAAAAACAAACTTTTTTTTGATAGTTGAGAAAAAATGATTGCACTGCTATCTAATTTTTAGTATTATAAGAATATTCTAAAAATTAAAAAACGGTAAGAAAAATATGATGTATTGGAGAGAGAAAGATGAAAAGGAATAGCGTGAAGAAATTTACCAGTATCGTTTTACTGTCCACCTTGGTTTTAGCAGCTTGCGGATCGACAGGTGGCGGGACGGATTCGACGGATAAAAGTGGAGGAACTGACTCAAGCAAGGCTTCTGGGGAACAGCTGTTTAGAGTTGTTGTTCAACAAGAGATGCCGAGTGCAGATTTATCCTTAGCAACAGTCACAATCAGTTTTTCAGCATTGAACAATGTATATGAAGGACTGTATCGTTTAGATGAAAACAGTAAACCTCAACCAGCAGGTGCAGCTGAAATGGCTGAAATCAGTGACGATAACCTAACGTATACAATCAAACTGCGTGAAGATGCAAAATGGTCGAATGGTGACCCTGTTGTTGCGGATGATTACGTTTATGGTTGGCAACGTACCGCAAATCCTGAGACAGCAGCAGAATATGCTTATTTGTTTGAATTAGTTAAAAACGGGGCAGCAGTCAGTGCAGGGGAAAAAGAAGCTTCTGAATTAGGCGTTAAAGCAATTAGTGATCATGAGTTGGAAATTACGTTGGAAAAACCAACACCGTACTTTGATTACTTACTGGCATTCCCGTCATTCTTCCCACAAAAACAATCAGTGGTAGAAGAACATGGCAAGGAATATGCTACCTCAAGTGATAATGCGATTTACAATGGCCCATTCACTTTAACTGATTTTGATGGACCAGGAACAGATACAAAATGGTCTTACACAAAGAATGAGGAATACTGGGACAAAGACACTGTGAAGCTTGATAAAATCAGTGTTGATGTAGTAAAAGAAGCACCTACATCATTGAATCTATTCCAGGATGGACAAGCGGATGACGTGATCCTGAACGGAGAGCTAGCACAGCAAATGGCCAACGATCCTGAATTTGTCAGTCAAAAAGATGGTCGTACCGTTTATATGGAATTGAATCAACGTGATGCAGATTCTCCATACCACAATGAAAACTTGCGTAAAGCAATCTCTTACGCAATCGATAGAGATGCATTAGTTAACAGTATTTTAGGCGATGGTTCGATTGTTTCAGAAGGCTTGGTTCCTTCAGATCTGTCCTTCTCACCAGCGGATAATAAAGATTTCGCAGGAGAGAATGAAAGCGTCCTTTCTTACGATGCGGATAAGGCAAAGGAACATTGGGAAAAAGCGAAAAAAGAATTGGGCATCGAAAAATTTGATATGGATATCGTTCATGACGATACCGACTCAACGAAGAAATTGACAGAATACATCCAAGGTGCGTTGAATGACACCTTAGATGGTATCAATGTAACAGTAACCCCTGTACCATTCTCTGTTCGTCTGGATAGAGGGAACAGCGGAAACTTTGAAGCAATCATGGGCGGTTGGGGTGCAGATTATGCAGACCCAAGTAGCTTCCTAGACCTGTTTGTTACAGGCAACTCGTATAACAGAGGACGATACTCTAACAAAGAGTATGACAAATTAGTAGCAGCTTCAAATACAACACATGCAGCTGATCCAGAGGCACGTTGGGATGATATGGTTGCTGCTGAAAAAGTATTGATGGATGACATGGGCGTGATCCCGATGTATCAAAAATCAGAAGCACATATGCGTAGTGCAAAAGTGAAGGGTGTCGTTGCTCATGCAGCCGGCGCACAATATGATTACAAGTGGACCTATATTGAAGAATAATTAAGAGATTTCTAGTCTGGGCGAACAAGTATTCAGACGAAAAAATAGGCTACTCCGAAAATTTGAAGCTGGGGACATCGCCAAAGCGGCGGATGCCTCAGCTTCTTTTTTTGATACTCTAAAGAATTGCTAAGAAAACGAGTGTTCGTACTGTAGAAGCTATTGCTTTGCTCTTCTTTGTGATAAACTAAAGACAATTCTAGTGTGAAAAGGAGAAAATATTTCTTACTTATTAATGAGAATAAAAACTTCCTTTGACAACTAAAAATAAAAGCGAGAAAAACGTGAACATTGAATTTTTTGCTTATAAAGACAGGGAGACATTATGTACGAATACATCATTGGCACAATTACATATATCAGCCCGTATTACATTGTCGTAGAGGCGAATGGTATTGGGTATCAAGTATCTGTGGGGAATCCATATCGTTATTCCGGAAAGACAGAAGCAGTACAGGTGTATCTACATCAGGTGATACGCGAAGATGCCCATACACTCTATGGTTTTGGTGACCTGGAAGAGAAACAATTATTTTTGAAACTGATCAGTGTTTCCGGGATTGGGCCTAAAAGTGCCTTGGCAATCATGGCATCAGAAGACCACGGCGGATTAATCAATGCCATCGAAAGTGAAGATGCGAAGTATCTGACGAAATTCCCGGGAGTGGGTAAGAAAACAGCGCAGCAAATGGTTCTGGACTTAAAAGGCAAGCTTGGCGATCTGGAACGGTCAGAATCGGCTGTGGAGGCCATGGCAAAAGCAATACCATCAAGCGGGAATCAACCGCTGGCAGAGGCTCTGGAAGCTCTTGGTGCATTAGGGTATAGCGACAAAGAAATCAAGAAGGTCACACCGACGCTGGAAGAGCTGGAGCAAGCTCAGACAGATGAGTACTTACGAACAGCATTAAAGCTGATGATGAAGCGTTAAGGGAGGGGCAAAGAGATGAGCAACGAAGAAGAGCGCCTGCTTTCGGCGGAAGGAAACGAACAGGAAGAAATTCTGGAGGTTTCTTTGCGCCCAAGATTATTGAAGCAATACATCGGGCAGCATAAGGTAAAACAAGAGTTGAGTATCTATATTGAGGCTGCTAAAAGAAGACAAGAATCGTTAGACCATACGCTACTTTACGGACCACCGGGACTTGGGAAAACCACAATGGCGATGGTGATCGCCAATGAAATGGCTGTTAATATTCGAACGACCAGCGGACCGGCTATTGAGCGACCTGGTGATTTGGTTGCGATTTTGAATGAGCTGGAACCAGGCGATGTGCTGTTTATTGATGAGGTCCATCGTTTACCTCGAGTAGTGGAAGAAATGCTATATTCTGCCATGGAGGACTTCTTTGTCGATATCATGGTTGGTCAAGGAACGACAGCCCACCCCGTTCATTTTCCGTTGCCGCCCTTCACATTGATTGGGGCAACAACAAGAGCAGGGATGTTATCCGCCCCTTTACGGGACCGCTTTGGGATCGTCTCTCATATGGAATATTATGAGGATAAGGACTTAAAAGAAATCGTTCTTCGCTCCGCAGATATTTTCCAGACGGAAATCGTGGAGGAAGGTGCGTTCGAAATTGCCCGCCGTTCACGTGGGACACCGCGGATTGCCAATCGCCTGTTAAAGCGAGTCCGAGACTTTGCCCAGGTTCAATCAGATGGTGTGATCAATGAGCCTATTGCTGATCAGGCACTCACACTACTGCAGGTAGATCACCAAGGGCTGGATTATGTGGATCAAAAGCTGCTGCGTACGTTGATTGAACTGTATGGTGGGGGACCTGTGGGCTTAAGCACACTAGCTGTAAACATCGGAGAAGAAACCGAAACCGTTGAGGATATGTATGAACCTTACCTGATTCAGCGCGGCTTTATCAAACGAACGCCACGAGGGCGGATTGCGACAGCCCGCGCATATGAGCATTTTGATTATCCTTATTTTGAACAAAAATAATAATGATAAGCCTATTTCTTTTACTAGAATCATATAGGCTTATTTCAATTAGAGATAAATCTATCAAAATTTGTAAATTGCATCGGTAGAATGATAGAAAAATAGTGGGTTTATTATAAAATAATTAAGTCTACTTTGAGAAATGATGATGGCTGTATGGCGGTTGCGTAAGATTTGGAATTTTAGTCATATTTCGCTGTATTGCTGTTGCTTATTGTTTGTGAATAGCGCTACAATATAAGAAAAAGAGATAGGGGAGGATAGCTATGGACATAAAGGTTGAGCTAGGAAAGAAAATCCGATTGCTTAGAGAAAAGAAGGGTCTGACAAGAGAAGATTTTTGTGATGATGAATTGGAACTGACCGTACGACAATTAACAAGAATCGAAGCAGGTCAATCGCTTCCAACACTACCTAAACTGACATTTATTTCTCAACGTCTGGCTATACCGATCCATCATTTGATTGATGAAGAATACTATGAATTGCCCAAAAGATATTTGCAATTGAAACAGAGACTTTATAAGCTTTATACTTATAAAGAAGAGGAACGGATTGCCAAGAAAGAACAAACATTTGATGAAATTTATGAAAATTACTATGATCAGTTGCCAGAAGAGGAACAACTTTCAATAGACGTACAACAAGCATCAATGGATGTTCATTTGGCTGAAAATGCTGATTTTGGTGATGGGATACTTCATGATTATCTTTATCAAATATTGCAGAAAAAGGAGTATTCTATCAATGATCTATTGATAATTGAGCTATATTTTCATTGTATACATTTTAAGGATTACGATGAACAATTATTTATGACGTTGTCTGATAAAGTGATTGAGCAAGTAGATTATTCTGTAGATGTTGAACTGTTTTTGCTGATAAAGGTATTGTTAGTAGCGATTAGTGTTTTCATTGAATATGATAACTACGATAGATTAATCGGTGCTGTTAAAGTAGCAAATCTAATCATGCAGACTAATCAAGATTTTCAAAAGAAGCCAGCAGTAGATGTGTTCGAGGGGAAATACTGGCTATTTTCTCAAGGGGATGTTAATAGAGCTGAACAGAAGTATTTAGATGGTGCACAATGTGCAAAATTATTTGGTGACGTAACTTTAAGTGAAAAGATTCTAAAAGAATTGGAAATGGATTTAAAAACATTTAATGAAAAACAATAATACAACAATATACTAAGATTAATGGGTAAGTTATTTCATCGAATAGCTTATCCATTAATTTTTTAGTATGTCTATATTTAGGTAATTTAGTGTAAAAATAGCTGTATCGTATTCCCTAAAAGCCTTTTTTTGTCAATTTGATTTTTATCCATAACAATGTGGTATGTAATATGTTAAAGATTAAAGGAGATTTTCTTTTTACAGGACATTTATGTCCTGTTGAGGTGGGCGAGATTTATCTATACTGTACTCAACAAGTGAGAAAAAATTGATTAGGAGGAAGTATAGATGTGTAATTTATTTAGCTCATTCAATTCATATAGCTTGCTTAGTTTATTGATGCTTATTAAGTTAGGAGCTCATTGGTTAGCTGGGTAAAAAGGAGGGCTAATTTTTGGATAAGGTGGATTATTCTATAGAAACTAAACAAATAACCGTTCAAAACCTTGTCATTCATAATGAAGAGGAAAATGAAAAATTGTTGAAGGTCGTTTTAAATGGTGAGCTGTTCAAGATCATCATGTTAAAAAAATGGGAAAAAAAAATTCTTTCCTTAAGTAGTGAAATGGTTGATAAAGTTGAAATATCTGAGATTGTGTAGCAATCAATGGTAATTCGATTTTTCTAATAAACAACTTATTTTGAAAGGGGAGATGGTGTTAGTTGTGGTTGGATGCCTCTTTTCTTATCGGTGAATATTTTTAAAGTGCTATTTGTCGATAATAAAAGAGTTAGGGCAATGATAGATTGTTCTTAATTGGGTCTGGTTAAATAATAGGGGGAGAAGGGACACTTTTAGCTAGGGTGTCCTTTTTCTGTTGTCTTTTTTTCGACAGGGTCATAGTTTCCACTATCATTGGCTAATTTAAAACACTCTGCTAAAATGAAACCCTCGAAGTGTGTGACGTATAGTATAATAATTTAAATGGATTGATTTCGCATACCAGACAGGGCTCTGACAGAGGAGGAAAAGAAATGGCCGGATCGTCAGCTACAAAAAGGACCATAGCAGAAGCATTAATCAGATTATGCAAGATAAAGTCATTCGATAAAATCAGTGTGCAGGATGTGACAAAGGAAGCTGGATTGAATCGTCAGACGTTCTATTATCATTTCTCAGATAAATATGATTTACTTCGTTGGATCTATCAACAGGATGCGTTTATCTATTTGAGTACCAGAGATGTCAAAATCGATAATTGGGAAGAACAGGCCTTGAAGATGCTGAAAGCAATCATTGAGGAAAAGGATTTCTACTATAATACAGTTATTGCGCGACCGGATATTTTACAGAAAGATTTTTCGGCAGTGACCAGACAATTATTGTTTGGGCTCTTTGAGCAAATAGATGCGGACAAAGAGCTGTTACCGGAAGACAAAGAATTTTACGCTCGCTTCTTATCCTATGGGTGTAGTGGTGTCCTGCTGAACTGGATACAGGAGGGGTATCAGGAGACCCCATTGACGATTGCAACACAGTTGTTTCGATTGGCGAAGGATATCGAGTTTTTCTCTTATCGAATCTATCAGCAGGACGAAGATGGATCAATTTGATGGATGTTTATCGTATTAATTAGAATGAAATTGAAGACTTTTATAAAGAAATGATGTAACATATACCTATCTTAATGATAGGACGGTGTTGTATGAAAAAAAGAGGAACCGCACTGGCGATACTGGGAGCTTTAGGAACGATGTACCTTGCTAAGAAAATGCAGACGGAGCAGACAGAAAAACGGGCATTAAAGGAATCGTATTTTCATAAACAGCAAGAGTCAAACGAGCAGCATGTTTATTTGATTGGCGGAGGAATTGGTATGCTTGCCGCCGCTGCTTACCTTATTCGAGACGCACACGTGGAAGGAAAAAACATTCATGTGATTGAAGGACGTCCTATTCTTGGTGGCAGCAATGATGGGGCTGGTTCAAATGAGCAAGGGTTTGTTATCCGTGGCGGACGAATGTTGAATGAAGAAACGTTTGAGAATTTCTGGGAGCTTTTTGGTAGTATTCCCTCACTTCGTTGGCCGAACCATAGTGTGACGGAAGAAATATTAAATTTTGATAACTTACATCCCACACATGCACAGGCGCGATTGGTAGCAAGAAATCAAGAAATCATCGATACATATACGATGGGCTTCAGTAAGGAGGATCGCTTGGCCATGATGAGGCTTTTGGCGATGCCGGAAGAAAAGCTGGATAATATGCGAATTAAGGAGTGGTTTAGTTCAGCTTTCTTTGAAACCAATTTTTGGTATATGTGGCAAACGACGTTTGCTTTTCAAAAATGGAGCAGCTTATTTGAGCTTCGTCGGTATATGAATCGAATGATCTTAGAATTTTCACGGCTCAACACACTTGAAGGGGTAACAAGGACACCGTTGAATCAGTATGAAAGCTTGATTCTTCCACTGAAAGATTATCTGGAAAAGCAAAATGTGGATTTTACGTTGAATGTGGATGTCGTTGACTTGATTTTTAAATCTGGGTCAAAAATCACTGTGACCGGTCTGGTTTTGGGTGACGGGACAAAGGTACCGCTGGGGAAACAGGACGTTGTGATGATGACCAATGGAACGATGACAGATTGTTCAACAGAGGGCAGCTGGGGACGACCGGCACCTCAAACCAAGGAAAAGCCTCGATCAGCAACTCTTTGGCGAAACATCGTGGCGAAGAAGCCGGGTTTGGGTAATCCGGAGCCTTTTTTTGGAAATGAACAAGAAACAAATTGGCAAAGCTTTACCGTGACGTGCAGAGGGAACAGCTTATTGAGGCGTATCGAGGCCTTTTCGGGCAACATTCCGGGTTCAGGAGCGTTGATGACTTTGAAGGATTCTAGTTGGTTGATGAGTACGGTGGTTGCTGCACAGCCGCATTTTGGAAAGCAGGCTGCAAATACGACGGTTTTCTGGGGCTATGGTATTTTCACAGATAAGGTCGGAGACTATGTCAAAAAGACGATGCGTGAATGTACAGGAGAAGAAATTCTTTATGAATGGGTATCTCAGATGGGCTGGCAGGATGATTGGGAGGAAATCGAAAGAGATATCATCAATGTGATACCAGTATATATGCCCTACATTGATGCCCAGTTTCAACCTCGGAAAATGTCGGATCGTCCAAAGGTGGTCCCTGATAACAGCACTAATTTTGCGCTGATTAGTCAGTTCGTTGAAATACCGAAAGATATGGTTTTTACCGAAGAATACTCCGTACGTGCTGCTCGCATGGCTGTATACGCCCTCTTTGCTGTGGACAAACATATCGTGCCGGTAACTCCGCATAATAGAGATCCGAAGGTACTGGCAAAAGCGACGCACACCATGTTTCGATAAAATATATCTAGCGTTAACTACTATGAAAAACGACATGCAGCGTGTAGTGCAGGTCGTTTTTTGTGATTTTTTTGTAAAATAGTCGTGTAACTGGGATATGTCTTGACAGAACGAGAACAGATGATATGGTAATAGTGTGGAGAGATAGAGAAAGAATGACTGTGTATATGTGCTGCGAGCAGATGAGTCGCTCACGATGAACCATTTATGAAGGAGGGCACAGCCAATGTTTAACATGGTAATTATTTTGTTGGCGACATTGAACAGCGAACCGGTAGGAACGAATGATTATCGAATCTCTCGATTTATTTTGAGTAATTTAAAAGAGATTCATGGGTATAACATTGCTCAGCTGGCAAAGGCTTGTTACGTTTCCAATTCAAGCATTTCTCGCTTTTGTCGGAAAATCGGGTTTCGCGATTTTAACGAACTGAAGCACCAGTTTTTTCAGTGGACAGATATTGGCAGTACAAAATTTGCTTATCCCGGTTGTAAGGAAGAAGCGCTGAAAGATACGTATATTGATGGAATCATTGAAAATCTTTTGCTTTTGAAACAGAGTATACACGCACAGGAGCTGCAGAAGTTGGCTGAAGATATTCTTTCGTTTCCAAAAGTTGCAGCCTTTGGTTCGTTGCATTCTCAAAGTGTGGTGTTGAATCTGCAAACAGATCTTTTGACTAGTGGGATCGTTATGGACACTCGGACACGCTTTCAGGAGCAGTTGGAGTATATTGAAGAAGCTGATGATGAGACGTTGATCTTGCTCTTTTCAAGAGGTGGTAGTCATTTGAAACGTTTTTTGATTCATGATCTTCAGCTAAGCAAAACCAATCGTCCGAAAATCGTCATGATTACAGCCAATCGAAACTTTCGTACCAACAAGTATATCGATCAATTCATTTATTATGATGAGTTAGAGGGATTTACTGCGTATCCTTACGCATTTGAAGCAATCAAGGGAATTGTTGCTTTAGAGGTTTATACACGAAAAAGAACTAGTGAAAAAGCACCTTAAGCTGAGAACTTAAGGTGTTTTTTCATTGAAGAAAAGGGAATTACAGTTGTTGAAAGTTGATCAGCTCGATGCCACGCTGTTGAATCAATTGGTGCGTTTTGGCAAGCTGCAATGTTTCGGCTTCGATAGAGCGCTGAATATTGTAGCTGCTGTTTTCCATGATCCATTGATCCAAATAAGCCGGATGACACATCATTTCATAGGTACGACCTTGCTCTAATGCGACGTGAGCAAAAAAATCAGGCGTAATCGTTGTACCGTAAAAGGAGTTCAGAAAGTGATTGGCACGAGGCAAACCTTCAAGTAAGGGCCACGCTTTTAGGATTTGATATTCTGTCCACTTTCTTGGATGGAAGCGAATAGCCAGTTGGAATTCTCGAGCTAGACGAAGATAAACTGGAAAGACATTCATCATCATATGAATATGATGATGGGAATCGATATGGCTGGGTGTTAATCCAGCAGCGATCACTTTTTCTATCTGCGTGCGCCATTCGATATAGACTTCTTCCGTGGAAACGTCGATGATGGAATCCTCCAGATTATAGCGTCGGAAAACATGTGTATCATCAAGCAGGCTAGGAATGAGGCGGGGATCAGAAAGTGGTGTACCAAGATCTAATGACAGGTGGACACCGATATCGAGAGCCGAGTGTTGTTTTGCCAGTAAACAAGCATGGTCAAAGGCACGGCCTGTACTCAAAAGAGTGGTAGAAGCAACTACACCATTCGTAAAGCAATCGATGATGCCGTAATTTTGCCCATAACTGAGACCAAAGTCATCCGCATTGATAATTAATTTCATTTTTCTGCTCCTTTCTAAATCAGTTAGTTACAATATACGGACTTCAGTGGGTAAATAACGTCGATTTTTATGATTTGGAAAAAATTTCCAAATCGTGGAAATTTTGATTTCAGGTGTATTGGAAGCGCTATACTCTGGGTAGTGAAAAACAAAACGAAGCATTGAGTACCAGCCTGATCAGCAGGTGCTCGTTTCTGTCAAAAAACGAAGGAGATGAAAAAAATGAGTATCATGGATAAGTTTAATCAGCTGGCCGAAAAAAGTTTATTGCCAATTGCCAATAAACTGGCCGCTCAACGTCACTTGACCGCATTGAGAAATGGAATGGTATCGTCGATCCCTTTGTCGATTTTAGGAGGCATGAGCTTGATTATCGCGACACCACCATTTAATCCGGAACAGATGACTCAGAAAAATATCTTTACGGGATTCTTGTCTGCGTGGTATGACTGGGCTCAAGCAAACGCATCGGCATTGAAGCTGCCGTTTATGATGAGTATGGGCTTGATGGGTCTGTTTATTGCCTTTTCTATTGCCCATAATTTGGCAGAGGAGTATGGTATTCCAGCCTTGGATGCCTCGATTGTATCTACAGTTACCTTTCTACTTGTTACTTCCCCAGCTTTCTCAGGTGTACCATTGGATAAGCTTACGGAGAACATGGCCGCTGAGGACTTTGGGCAGTTGGGACTGTTGAGTTTGCCTATGCAGTATTTGGATGCAAAAGGGATATTTACCGCTATTATTGTCAGTATCGTATGTGTAGAAATCATGAGAATTTTGAATGAAAAGAATATTCGCTTTAAATTGCCCGATGGTGTGCCTCCGGCAATTGCGGCATCATTTGATGCGATCCTACCGCTCTTCCTTTGTACAGGATTATTTTATGGCATTAGTCTGACCATCCAGAATGTGACGGGTGGGGATTTGATACCCGCACTAATTATGAAGCTTTTGGCTCCTGCTATGACTGGCTTAGATTCGTTAGCCGGCATCTGTCTGATTACATTTCTTGCTCAACTGTTTTGGTTCTTTGGTCTACATGGAGCCAGCATCACGCAGTTTGTTCGACTGCCGTTCATGAGTGCCTATATCATTGCAAATGCTACCGCCTTTTCAAATGGTGAGCCGTTGCAGCACTACTTCACGCAACCGTTTTGGTCATACATTATTGCAATCGGTGGTGGTGGTTCAACACTAGCTTTAGCGATATTGATGCTGAGAGCACGTTCTGCTCAAATGAGACAGCTTGGAAAATTGTCGATTGTTCCTTCTTTGTTCAATATCAATGAACCACTGATTTTTGGAACGCCGCTTGTTTTGAATCCGATCATGATGCTGCCATTTATCTTTGTCCCGGTTATTAATGCGATTGCCGGCTACACCTTTATGTATTTTGGCTGGATAGGCAAAGGGGTCGTAGAAACACCATGGACGACACCGGCACCTATTGGGGCAGCGTTAGGAACAATGGATTTCCGGGCTGGAATCTTTGTTTTAGGTTTGATTGTTCTAAATCTGGCTATCTACTATCCATTCTTTAGAGTATTGGACCAACAGACAGTCAAAGCTGAAAAACAAGAACAGGAACAGGAGCAAGCAGAAGCAATTGCTTTTGTTCAGGAGCAACAAGCGTAAGTTCGTTTAACGAATAGAGAAAACTTAAAAGGAGAAAGATACTATGTCTAAAGATGCATTGAAAATTGTAACGATTGGCGGCGGTTCAAGCTATACGCCAGAAATTATTGAGGGGTTTATTCAAAAGAAGCTCGATGGATTGTTGCCAATTAAGGAAATCTATCTTGTTGATATTGAAGAAGGAAAAGAAAAACTAGAGATTGTTGGTGGTTTAGCTAAGCGAATGGTAGAAAAAGCAGGAGCAGAAATCCAGATCCATCTGACGTTAGATCGAAGAGCAGCATTGAAGGATGCTGACTTTGTGACCACACAGTTTCGGGTTGGGTTGCTTCCTGCGCGGATTCGAGATGAAAAAATTCCATTGAAATACGATTTGATTGGTCAAGAGACAAATGGTGCAGGAGGTGCCATGAAAGCTTTACGAACGATCCCAGTGATTTTAGATATTTGTAAGGATATGGAAGAACTGTGTCCGGAGGCTTGGCTGATCAACTTTACTAATCCGTCCGGTATAATCACGGAGACAGTGTTGAAGCATTCGACGATCAAAGTGGTCGGATTATGTAATATTCCAATTGGGATCGTCAATAAAATCGCGAAGCTATATGAAACAGAAGCAGCAAATGTATCGGTTGAATTTGCGGGGCTGAATCATTTTGTTTTTGGGAAAAACATCTATGTCAATGGCAGAGAGGTGACCGGGGAGGTCATTGAAAAAATCAAAGATGGTACGGAAATCTCAGCAAAAAATATTCCGAATTTTTCGTTTCCAGATGAGATACTGGATGCAGTCGGCATGATTCCAGCAGGCTACTTGAAGTATTACTATACACGAGAAAAAATGCTGGCAGATTGCAAACGTGCAGCGACAGAAGAAGGAACACGTGGGGAGGTCGTTACTCAAACAGAGAAAGAGTTGTTTGAATTATATAAGGATCAAGAGCTGGCAGTGAAGCCTAAACAGCTTGAAGAACGTGGGGGTGCTCATTATAGCGAGGCAGCTGTTAATTTGATCGATTCGATTTATAATGGTGACGGGAAAATTCATTATGTAAATGTTAGAAACAATGGCACACTTCCAGAGCTGCCGGATAATACAGCAATTGAATGCAATTGTGTAGTCACACATCGGGGGGCATTACCAGTTACTATTGGTAAGCTGGAAACGAGTGTCAGAGGCCAAATTTCCTTGATGAAGGCCTATGAAGAGTTAGTCATTGAAGCAGGGGTTACAGGGAATTATTTAGCAGCGCTGAAAGCATTGACGATCAATCCGTTAGTCAATGATAGTGACAAAGCACAGGCGGTATTGACAGATATGCTATGGGCGAATCAAGCCTATCTGCCGCAATTCAAGCAATGGTTTGAAGAAAATCAACCTGTGGAGTAAGTGGAGATTTTTCCTTAGATAGACTGAGAATATATAAATAAAAGAAGAAATAAGAGAACTGTGAGACAAAGCCTTTGTCTCACGGTTCTCTGTTTTAAACGAATTGTTCCTTTTGTAGTGATGGTAGAGACTAACAGAGAAGAATCATTCGTTCTCATTCTAGCTGTGCGTTGGGGATTGGATTTTACAAAGGTGTAGGGCATCTGCTATGCTGAACTAAAAAGGATGGAGGAGACAAATATGAAGAACGTTCTTTTTGTATGTTTAGGAAATATCTGCCGTTCCCCTATGGCTGAAGCGGTAATGCGGCAAAAAATCAGTCAGGCAGGACTTGACCAAGAGATTCTTGTTGCTTCGGCAGCAACAAGCCGATGGGAAGAAGGAAATGCACCACATCGTGGGACACAAAAAATATTAAAGGCGCATCAAATCTCGATTGAAGGGATGTATTCTACGCCGATTACTGAGCAGGATTTTTATACCTATGATTATATTATTGGCATGGATCATACGAATGTCGCTGATTTGAAACGAATGGCACCACAAGATTGGACAGGGGATATTCATTTGTTCATGTCAGTTGTTGAAGCGCATCAGGATGAGGCTGTACCCGATCCTTATTATACAGGGGACTTCGATCAAACCTATGACATGGTGAATCAAGGAACCGACGCGTGGCTTCGTATTTTTCAAGAAGGAATATAAAATCAGACTTTTTTCCTCCGGAATCTCAGACTAAAGAATGATGTGCTGAGGAAAGAAACTCCTTACAATAAAAGAGTAAGTTTTCGTAGAAGAGAAAACAAAAACTATTTGTGTACGGAGGGTAGAAAAATGCAGCCATTTAAATCCATAGTATTTGAACTGACGCTTTATTACATGTTACTTTCAGTGGGATTGCCGTTGATTTACGCAGTGACCTATCATTTGCCGGCAGCAGGGATTTTTTCGTTAGACTGGTTAGTGGTCTGTATTCTTCTTTATCCTCTTGTATTATTGTTTTCAGCGCTGCGCTATAGCTACCAGAGATTAAGAGGACATCAAAGACAATGATCGTATATAAAGGAAACGGACCGGAAAACAGCAACTATGACTGTTTTCCGGTCCGTTTCGTTTGATTTATTTTTGCTCAAGAGCTTTGAAATCCGTGTAGCTTTTCTATTAAGCCGTTCGTTGTTCCATTTGGAAGGCATTCAGCATGTCGTCATTGGCCTCATTGATCGGTGTGATTGAATCAAGCTCCCCTTGGACAGCGATTCGAGTGATTGCTTGAATGTCTCCACAGGTGATCAGAGTGATCATTTTCTTTCCTTCGACATCTTCAATCAGTTCGACACGACTAGGATCGACTTTTTCCTTGTAGGTGATTTTATACGTATAGATGTTGGTCAAATCAGTAACATAAATCAATTTTCCGATTTCTACATATTCCAATGGAGAAAACAGGGAAACACCATCCAAGGTTCGATGGCTAGCCAACGCGTAATTTCGTTCGCCCAGCACTTGATCTTCTTTCATTGTACCTGCACCAGTTAGAAGTGCAACATTGGACAATCCCTTGAAAACAGGCAAGTTGATTTCCACACTTGGAATCGCAATTGCTCCAACGACCGGCAAATCCTTATTCTCAAATTGTGCTCTGAGGACTGCCTCAGTACTGATGGATTCTACTGAGTCAAAGTCAAAGGTCGTATCAGCGTTCAGATTTTGGGCTACATCATCTTTTGTAAACGATTCTACGTTATAAGATCTTCCGTTCATCTGAATCAACCAGTTTCTGATTTGTGTATTAAAAATTAATGCTAGTCCTACAACAAGTAGTAAGAATAACAAAATATTGATGAACCAATTGGTCTTCCTTCTCTTTTTCTGAGGTTTGGACCTCGTGTTTTTTCTTGAACTCATACGTCACACTCCTATTTTTTTATAGTTTATCATATATCCATCTGAAACTATAGATTTTTATCTGATTCTTAAACAAAAAAGGTACAGAAAAAAAACTGAGAAATAGAACAAATATGACTGAATCACCAAATTTTGTAATTGAATTTTAAACAAAAAGAAATAAGCATTTTTACATTAAATAATGTAAAATGGAAGGAGTAGAAATCTGTAAAGAGGTGATCGGTAATTGTTGGATTTAATTTATGTACATGTGGATGTAACAAGTAATGCTGTTTTATCCAAAGGAATTGCTCATACTGACTTTGTTAAATCAGTTGTGCATCAGCCTAAAAACCTTCTTTTGCTGAACCCTTATACAGAAGATGGGGAATACGAACGCCATAGCGGATTGAAGATTATCCGTGGAGAAGAGAGTGTGAATCAGACTTTTTCCAGTGTAACGCGCAGAAGAAAAAATGAAGAGATCAAGTGGATGGATTTTTCAGATGTTGCGATGCTTAAAGAGTTGACGCCATTAGAAATTTCAGAGTTGTTATATTTTGGTCATACAAAGACTAGCCTTCATTCGCCTTTTTTCTATAAATTACAAAACAACTTTGTCTTTTTTGAGTTCGCGGATCAGATGACAAGA
This sequence comes from Enterococcus sp. 9E7_DIV0242, assembly GCF_002140975.2. NCBI lineage: Bacteria > Bacillati > Bacillota > Bacilli > Lactobacillales > Enterococcaceae > Enterococcus > Candidatus Enterococcus clewellii. The sequence goes on along the minus strand of NZ_CP147247.1, from coordinate 2,441,181 downwards.
GTATATTATCGTTATATTGATGAATTTTATCGTATATTAGCGGACAAAATTTCAGCGGTGACTCTGGAAATATTGAATGATAAAAAAAGCTTTTTCCGAAGAAATATTTCTATAGATAAGATGAATGGTGAGCTATTGAAAGAAATGAAGCCGATTCTGCAAGAAGGGGTCGTTTTCAGCTTTGATAACGTAGAAGAGCGGGGGAAAGAGCTGCGGATTCCGATTCATGTAATCGAGGACTCTTTGTGGAAGACGAAGAATGCGGCCTATAAAGAGGACCCGGTGATTGCTTCTCTAGTCTATAATTCTGGGAAACGTACGTGGCATTTTGAACAAATAGAGGAGCCATTAGGCATTCAGCTTCCGAAACATGCGTAAATAAAAAAGGATGAAGTGAACCATTTAGTGGTTCGCCTCATCCTTTTCTAATTCTCTCTCAGCATCTTCTATTTCTCGATGGAGAAAATAGGAAATCACTGTTCGAATCACAACAAGTACTGCCAGCTTTGATATATCTTGAAATGTTGGTTTGATGATCGATTCAATAATGTCAGCAGCAATCAAAATTTCCAAACTCAATAAGATGTAGCTGCCTAAAAAATTTTTGATTAAATTGTTACTTCTTACGGTGACTAGCTTCTTGCCTTTAGATAAGCTGGCCTTGAAAAAGTCGTACGCAGCGAGGACAACGCCCCAAAGTAAAACGACGATCGATAGAATATTCAAACCGAGAATAAAGAGATCAAAAATAGGAATCAATGTGTTCAGTATATTTTCTGCTAAATGGTCCAAAATATCACTTCCTAATCAGTCAAGGGATTGGGGAAGAAGCATCAAGCTTCAAGCGGCTAACCGCTCGCTGGTAGTTGCTTCCGTCCCACCGTTTATTTACCTTACGGTGTAGAGAGAGCGTGGAATTGAGTTTTGACCCACATTCTCTTTTTAGCGAATGAAAAAATAGCTAGTCAAAGACATGTCCCGCTTGTTTTAGCACCTGGATCGTTTTTTCTTTTTCTGTTGATTTTATTAGAAGGTAGTCCGTATTGTAGGTCGATAACGCAAAAATGGAAATACCATTTTCAGCTAATGGATTGGCCAACTGTGTCAGGATCCCAACTAAAGAGAAATCTAGTTCTCCAATGATTTGAATGATAAACCAACCTGGATCGACAGCAGTTGCCTCGGCCAGTTCAATTGCATCCGTGGGAACAATCACAGAGCACTCCTCTTCAGTATACGTGATGCTTTTGAAGGTTTTCAGCTGTGTAAAATCTTTAGGAATCGGTGTTACTGGTGGAAATTTGATGACAGAATAATCGACTGCATCATGAATTTTTAAGTTCATAGTAAGGCTCCTTTATTGTTTGATAGAATCGGAGGATTCGTAAAATTATTTTTCAGATTGACATAGGGTGTATTGCAATAGGGAATACGGTCAGGACATTCCTCTGCTTTTCCTCAAGTCTATCATAGATAGATTTTATTTTGAATAAGAAGCATGGCGATTTACAGCATGTTTTCTTTATGCTACACTAATCCTGTCTTTAAAAGACACAAAAATTGAATAGAACACCATCACATAGGGGAGCTTTTCGCTGAGAATGAGGTCACTCTAAACCCTTGAACCTGTTGCGTTAGTACGTGCGTAGGAAGTTGTGATGGAGTAGATAGATATTACTCCTCCTTTGTTGAATGGTTCGTTCTAATACAGAGGAGGATTTTTTATGTCAAAAAAAATGGATTTACGTGTGTGGATAGAAGGGACGGTCATAGCAGCGATGGCGATGGCTCTTTCCTTTATCCCAATTGAGTCTGGAAATGCAGCGTTTGATCTATCGTTGGGGCTGATCCCATTGGTATTGTACTCATTTCGCAGAGGCGCAATTCCGGGACTGGCAGCTGGCTTTATCTGGGGGTTGCTGAGTATCATATTAGGTTCTGCAATGAGGTATTTCGTTTCAGTGCCGCAGATCATTTTTGAATATCCGTTTGCGTTTGCTTTCGGTGGATTGGGTGGTCTTTTTTCCGGTAAAATTCAACAAGCTATTTCCTCTGAGCAAACTGGAAAGGTGATGCGTTATATTGTTTTAGGTAGTGTAACGGCAGCTCTTTCTCGTTGGTTCTGGCATTACTGGGCCGGTGTCTTTGTCTGGGGTGCCTATGCACCGGAAGGCATGAGTCCATACTGGTATTCTTTCATTTTTAATGGCGGCAGTGCTGTTGCTAATGCTGTAATGATCAGCGTTGTTCTGGTTATTGTAGCGAAAGTATCTCCAAGACTGTTTATCCCTAAAAGTACGCAATATATTACTCGATCTATAAAAAACAAATAAGTTCGTGAACAAGCAGTGTATAGAGAGCGAACCTCAAACTGGAGAGTTGTTCTAGTTTTTGGTCGGTAGTTCAATATACACTGCTTCTATTTTTGAAGTAATCGGGACAAGTAAAAATGAGCAGGAATAGTTTGCTTTCTTTTTCAACAGTGATAGCGTATCTTTTTACAACAGCTGCCAAGTCCTTGACTGTTTGAATCGAGAGATACAGGAAGTGATATGGCGCTTCCGTCAACCATATGATCAGTTGTATAGCTTATACTTGAATAGATACTTGGAAAAAAGAGATGGTTTTTGGTATTTTTTTACTATGTACCGCTCGTTTGTTTAGTACAAAAAAAGAATCTTCATCTTTTTATAGATGAAGATTCGCTTGTTATTTATACGAACTAAGTAGTTACTAATCTATTTGATATGTCGTTTGTCGGCTATTGAAAGCATGCTCATTTTTTTGATTTGTTCAACAGGAATCATTTTAATTTGTTGCGTGTCATTTTGAGTACGAAGCATGATTGTATCAACAATATTTTTTGAAACGATCCAACCGGAAATTGTTTCGAATTTCTGGTTTGGAGAAGTTCCTTTCAATTGAAGAACGACTAATGCCTTCTGCGCTGCGGCTAGCTGTAATTCCTTAAGAAGCTCTTCCCTGTCTTTTGACTGAGTCTTTTTATCTTTACTGTCCTCTAAAAAAGACGAGAAGAAGTTGTGGGAAGATTGAGTAATAAGCTTCGAAATACTTTTCATTGTTGATTTATGACCTTTATCCATTCTTCTACCTCCAGTATTGTAAAGATAATTTATTCAAGTATTTACTACAGTTATCCCTATTTTAACTAAATATCGTTAAAATTTCAAGAAAATATGTTCCCATTTTTAAGGATATTTACAGTTGCTTTTTTTCGATGTTTAGGTAAAAATAAAAGAGATACATTTGATTGATAAAATTACTGACTATTTATTCTATAGAAGAGAGTGTGAAACTATTGAAACAAGTTAAGGGAACGACCCCTAAGAAATTGATTATTGGCTTGTTGGCAGCGGCGGCTCTAGTAGGTGTGCTATTAGGTAAAATTGCGCCTATGGATGCTGGTTTTTCCAGTCTGTTTAAAGAAAATAAACCAGTTGAACAAACAACAAACACGACGGCGTCTTCCTCACAGCCTGAACCGGTCGCGCAGTTAAGCTATGTGGATCAAATTAATCAGGACATTCAACAAGATAAGTTTGCCGGGCGGATAAAAGTGCCCTTGATTCTTCAAACGGACGATCGCTGGAAGGCGACGCCTTATGGAACGGGTGAAAACAACACACTTGAAAAAAATGGGTGTGCAATCGTATCATTAGCAATGGTCGCTTCTTATCTTGATGGCGTGGAAGTATTGCCTCAAGCTGTGTTGGATTGGGCACAAAATAATTATTTCGTTGAGGAGCAAGGTACCAACTGGACGATCTTTGGGGATTATGCAACAGTGAAGGGTTATATGTTTGAAGAAGTGACGGATATAACAACAGCCGAAGCTCATTTGAGTGAAGGACATCCGGTCATTATTTCTGTGCAGCCGGGAAAATTCACTGAAACTGGTCATATCATGGTTCTTACAGGTGTGAGTGATGGTAAGTTTTGGTTGAATGATCCAAACGATTCTGAAGAAAAAGGACATTCAAGAACACAATATACAGCGGAAGAACTGACATCTGATGCAATGAATTATTGGGCAATCTACAAATAATCAAGACGTTGAAAGCCTAAGCAAAGCGATAAGAATACTCACCTATTTGAGATGGAAATTTCTAATGATAGTATTCGTATGTAATTCTAATGAGTGATAATTATCTAGAATACGGCAGTTTTTCTAGTGTGCTGAGATTAGAGGGGAGGACAACTTTCAATTTTTGAAGAGTGTTCTGTCCTCCTCTTTGGTGTATAAGAATAAAAAAATAGTGAAATTATTTTACGAACGTACGTTCCCGTGGTATCCTTAATGAAAAGCCATAAGGAGACTAAGAATGGAAAGAATACGATGTGAATGGGCCAACAGCAATGAACTTGATCAAATCTATCATGATGAGGAGTGGGGGACACCCGTTCATGAGGATCAAAAATTATTTGAATTTCTGATTTTGGAAAGTATGCAGGCTGGGCTTAGCTGGTCAACAATCTTGAAAAAACGTGAGACTTTAACTGAAGCGTACGACCAGTTTGACTACAAAGTGATTGCTGAATACACTGACGAAAAGAAAGCTGAGCTTTTACAGAATCCGGGAGTTATTCGAAACAGATTAAAGGTAGCTGCAGCAGTGACGAATGCAAAGAAATTTATGGAAATTCAAAAGGAATTTGGCAGCTTTGATGCCTACATTTGGTCCTTTGTTGATGGGAAACCAATCGTTAATCAGTGGTCATCAATGGCAGAAGTCCCTGCATCAACAGCGTTATCTGATACTATTAGTAAAGATTTAAAAAAGAGAGGCTTCAAGTTTTTAGGGACGACGACTGTTTACGCCTTTATGCAAGCAATGGGATTAGTGGATGATCATTTGCCTCATTGTTTTCGAAGGGCAAAAAGGGCAAATCGAAAATAGCTTTTTTTTGGCGGAAATTTGTGGTATTCTGAAAGCCAATATAATAAAGACAGGGACGGTGAATCATCCGACGCCTTTCGATCCAGTGTTCGTCAGCTGGGTGTGAGGAATTGGAAACGAGTAGATAAAATCAATTTGAAAAAGTACAACGGCATTCCTATGCGAATGTTTATTTACGTGTACTTTTATTGATTTTATTTACTCTAGTCACTCCGTTTTTTTAACGAAGCCATAGAGTAAATTACTCTATGGCTTTTTTGTGTACACAAGATTAACGAGTAGCAACCGATAAAGGTGTCCGCATTAAGGAACGGGTGAGCGATGTACCGAACGGTCTAATAGGAGGAAAAGAAATGAGTAAGACAGAATTTGCATTTTATCAAGTACCAAAAATTTATGAGAAGGGAACAGATAACATTTGGACAGATCTGCATATTTCCAGTCAATTGCTACAGGCACATCTTGATCCTGAGTTTGATGGGGCGAGTAGAAAGAAACCCTTCATTGATGCTTCAGCATCATGGATCGAGCAACAGTTGCCACAAAGCAAATTCGCTAAAGTTATTGACTATGGCTGTGGTCCGGGACTATATACGGAGCGTTTGGCAAAAAAAGGATATGAAGTAACTGGGATCGATTTTTCAGCACGCTCAATCAAAACGGCTATGGCTTCTGCTGTGAAACAAGATTTATCGATTACTTATGTGCAGGGGGATTACTTAGCGTGGCAGCCAAGAGACACCTATGATTTAGCCTTGTTGATTTATTGTGACTATGGCGCACTTTCAGAAGATGAACGGAAAATCTTATTGGAAAATATATATGCGGCATTGAATAGTGGTGGACGACTTCTTATGGACAATTTTACTGTTACACAAATGGCTGATTTTACAGAAGAGACTTCTTGGACAGTTTATGAGAAAGACAGTTTTTGGTCAGAGGGCGAGCATGTTGTATTGAATCGTGCCAAAAAATATGAAAAAAATACAGTGCTTGACCAGGCGATTATTTTGAAGGAAGATAGTCAAAAGAGTTACAATATCTGGAAGTATTTCTCCACCAAAGAAACCTTAAGCCGTGAACTGGAGGCGGCTGGTTTTACGGTCCAGTCTGTTTATCAGGATGTAGTTGGACAGACCTATGATGTGTTAGGCGAAACAATTGCGGTAATTGCAGAGAAACCGTAAGAGTTTTTTTGAATCATAAAATAACATTTTTATAAACTGACTAGCTAGGTGCTTTTAGAGTCAGAAAAAAATATCCCTCCTTCTATTTATTTTAGAAAAAAAGAAATTTTTGTCCCAATTGATTCAAAAGGCTGTTACAATAGGGTTGTCAAAATGTTTTATCACGATTTTTCTGCCAATGTCAAAGGACTTTGGTAGAATGATGGACTATCCTCAGCTATTCTGAGTGTGTCGAAAGGAGCTTTTATGAAAATCAGTGAGCAATTAAAAAAACATCGAAAAATAAGACAGATCTCTCAGGAAGGTCTTGCCGAAGTCGTCCATGTTTCGAGACAAACCGTTTCAAACTGGGAAACAGGAAGAAGCTATCCGGACTTGCAGAGTCTGCTGCTGCTTAGTGATTATTTTGAAGTCTCTCTTGACGAATTAGTGAGAGGAGATGTTCCAATGATGAAAAAGACAGTAGATATCAAAAAGATGAATGTTTTGACGTGGATTATGATCGGAGGGTTTATCCTAATGATTGCCACTCTACCGTTAGTAAAGGCCTTTGGTTGGTTGGGGGCCATCGCACCTGCTTTAAGCTGGGGAGCGGCAATGGCTGCTGCTATAGTGGTAGAGAAAATAAAGAAGAAGTATGATGTCAAAACCTACACAGAAATTTTGAATTTTATGCAGGATGAAGAAATGACACCCGTGCAAAAAGTAGCAGAAAAGAAAAAATTGAAGCAGCAAAGAATTCTTTATCCTGTTGGTGCAGCCGTATTGACGGCAATATTGTCCTATATCGTACTGACATTATTCTAAGAAGAGGATCATCAAGAGCAGTGATGCTTTTGGTGGTCTTTTTTCCTACTTTTTTACTAGTGATAATCTTCAGATAACCCATTGACTCTCTCCTTGACGTCATGGTTTATAATAAGGTTGAAGAAAACAAATGAGCTGTATTGGAGGGAATAAAATGAAACATGAATGGCGTAAAAAAGAAAAGGATATCTACTTGCCTAAACAAGCACCAACTGAGCTAAAAATTCCAAAACAAAAGTTTTACACGATTACTGGGAAAGGAAATCCGAATGATGAACAATTTGGCGAACATATCGCTGTGCTATATGCCATGTCTTATGGTATTCGTATGATGCCGAAAAATGGATTTACTCCAGACGGCTACATGGAATATACTGTTTATCCATTAGAAGGAATCTGGACCTTGGACAAAGAAGATGTTCGTTCAGATGGAAGCTTCAATAAAGATGACCTGATTTATAAAATCATGATCAGACAGCCGGATTTTGTGACAGAAGAACTGGCGTTGATGAATAAGGAGCAGGTAAACAAGAAAAAGCCACATTCGGAGAATGAACGTGTGCAGTTTGAAGAGCTGGAAGATGGACACTGTGTGCAGATGCTTCATCTTGGGTCTTATGATGATGAACCCGTAACCTTTGAGCAGATGAAGCAATACTGCGAGGAGAATGGCTTGACTCGTCGCACATTGGCGCATAAAGAAATCTACCTGACGGATGCAAGAAAGACCGAAAAAGAAAAAATGAAAACTGTCCTGAGGTATTTTGTTAAGTAAGGATTTTACAAAAGGAAACAAGAATGATGAGACACTCGTTTGCATAGCAATTCGAGTGTTTTTTTCTTGGGCTTTACGAACTGAACTATAGAAGTCTAGCTTGTAAAACCCTATTAGATAGGGACTTTTATACGAAAAAGGTATATCGCTTTCATTTCTGCCTATGATATACTTATCAAGCAGAAACGTACATATTTATTGAAGGAAAGTACAGAAGAAGTAAATCAATAGAAGAGGAAACCGCCAAAAGGAGAAAGCAAATGAGCATCAAAGCTGAGTTGGGGAAAAAAATCAGAAAGCTAAGGGAAGAAAGAGGGTTATCCCGAAGTGAGTTGTGTGAAGGCGAAGAGGAATTAACTGTTCGCCAGCTGGCACGGATAGAAGCAGGTGAATCATTGCCAACTATCACAAAACTAGAGTTTATAGCGATGCGGTTATCGGTTTCTGTTTCGCTGTTGGTAGATAAAAAATATGTAGAGTTACCTAAGAGCTACTTACAATTAAAGAGAAGAATATATAAGTTTTATACTTACAGAGAAGAAATGAGAATTGCTAAGAAAAAGCAACTGTTCACTAAAGTATACGAAGAATACTATGATGAATTACCAGAAGAAGAACAATTATCTATTGATGTGCAATATGCAGCATTGGAAATGTATTTAACAGGTAGCTTATCATTTAGTGAGGGGATTTTAGGAGAGTATTTTTCTCAAATTCTTCAAAAAAAAGAATACTCTGTTAATGACCTGTTAATTATTGAGCTATATTTTGGTTCTATACACTTTAAGGATTACGATGAGACATTGTTTTTAACTTTATTTAGTAGAGTTACGGATCAAATAGATTATTCTATTGATATTGAACAATTTTTACTTATCAAAGCATTAATAGTATCAATCAGTGTTTTTCTTGAGTTTGGAAATTATGACAAAATTATTGATGCAGTGACTGCAGCGAATAAGATTATGAATGTAAACCAGGATTTTCAGAAAAAACCGATTATTGATATGCATGAAGGGAAATACTATCTGTTTTCACAGAAGGATGTTCCTACGGCAAAACAGAAGTTCGAAGAAGGCGCAAAGCTTGCGGAGCTACAGGGAGATTCTGTGATAAGTCAAAAAATCCTAAAAGAGTGGGAACTGGACTTTGCAATTTTTAAACAACAAGATTCATCAAGTAACCAAAGGAGATAAGAAATGAGTATCAAGGCAGAGTTGGGGAAGAAGATCAGGAAGTTAAGGGAAGAAAGAGGGTTGTCGAGAGGTGAGCTTTGTGAAGGCGAAGAGGAATTAACCGTTCGGCAACTGGCACGGATAGAAGCAGGTGAATCATTGCCGACACTCACCAAGTTGGAGTTTATTGCGGGACGCCTATCGGTTTCTATGTCATTGCTAGTGGATAGAAAATATGTGGAGCTGCCAAAGGGTTACTTACAATTGAAAAGAAGGTTATATAAATTTTATACATATAAAGAGCAAGAAAGAAAAGCGAAAAAGAACCAGTTATTTAAAGAAATATACGAAACGTATTATGATGACTTGCCAGAAGAAGAGCAACTGTCCATTGATGTGCAAAGTGCAACTAATGTTTTAGCGATGACAGATAATGTCGAGTTTGGCGAAGGAATCCTAGGTGATTATTTTTCTCAAGTTATGCAAAGACAAGAATTTTCAGTGAATGACCTACTGATTATTGAGCTATATCTTTTTTACATACACCTTAGAGAATACGATGAAGTAGTATTTCTAAGTTTGTTCAACAAGTTAGTCAAGCAGATAGACTGTTCGCTAGATGTTGACCAATTTTTGCTAATTAGAGTACTGATAGTGTCGATTAGTGTTTTTATCGAATACGGCAATTACGATAAAATTATTGATGCGGTGACTGCTGCTGACCGAGTGATGAAATCAAACCAAGATTTTCAAAAGAAACCGATTTTGGATATGTATGAAGGAAAGTACTATCTTTTTTCACAAAAAGATAGTACTTCAGCAAAACAGAAGTTCGAAGAAGGCGCAAAGCTTGCGGAGCTACAGGGAGATTCAGTGATCAGTCAAAAAATCCTAAAAGAGTGGGAACTGGACTTAGCAACTTTTAAACAACAGGATTCATCAAGTAATTAAAGGAGATAGGACATGAGCATCAAGGTCGAGTTGGGAAAGAAAATTAGGAAGTTAAGAGAAGAAAGAGGGCTGTCGAGAGGGGAACTTTGTGAGGGGGAAGAAGAATTAACCGTTCGACAGCTGGCACGAATAGAAGTCGGCGAGTCATTGCCAACCTTGCCGAAGTTAGAGTTCATTGCGGAACGTTTATCGGTTTCTGTTTCGTTTTTGGTGGATAGGAAATATGTGGAGTTACCGCAGAGATATCAACAACTAAAATATAAGTTATACCGACTTGTTACATATAATGAAGAGGATCGATTACTAAAAAGGAAACGGTACTTTAATGAGATATACGAGCACTACTATGCTGATTTACCAGAAGAAGAGCAATTGGCAATTGATGGACAGCAAGCAACGATGGAGGTTCATCTAAAAGAGGAGACGGATTTTGGTGAAGGGATACTTCACGATTATTTTTCTCAAATAACTAACAAGACAGAATATACAAATAATGACTTATTGATTATCGAATTGTATTTTCATTGTATTCATTTTAAGAATTATGATGACACACTATTTATGACACTGCTCGATCATGTAATTGATCAAATAGCCCATTCTATTGATACCACGCTTCTTTTACTTCACAAATTATTACTGTTAGCAGCGAGTGTTTTTATGGAATATGATAACTATGATAGACTTAAAAGCGTGGTTAATGCATCTAATGATATCATGAAGAAAAGTCAAGATTTTCAGAAGAAACCTGTGATTAATTTACTTGAAGGCAAATACTGGCTGTTTGCCCAAAAGGATAAAATTAAGGCACAACAAAAATATGAAGATGGGGCCCAGTGTGCACAGTTATTTGGTGATTTTGTGTTGAGCGACAAAATCATGGCAGAGTGGGTGTTGGATTTAGAAAAGTTTTAGTTAGAATCATAATAAAAAGAACAAACCGTAACTTCCCTCCCAAGAAGACACGGCTTGCTCGACCCTTTTATTTATGTGTAGCCTGTTTATTTTTCTACTCGTTTTTTATCTATTGAAGCTTTCTACTATTCAACCTTTTCAACAACATTTTTATCTTTTCATTTTACTGATTTTTACTCCATTTTACCTTGGGTTTTCACGTCCTTTCTGGCTATTTTTTATTCTCATGAGTGGATGAGTTTATTATATTGAAACCTGTTGCGAATGTAAATGACATGGATGTCATAGGTAGCCGATTATTTGAGGAAATTAGAAGAAATAATTACTGAAACATAGAAAACTAGGAGAAAAGGCATTTCGTACGAGCGCCTTTTCTTCTAGTTTTTATTGTGGCAAGATAATGACAAAGCTGGCACCTTCGCCAAGCTTTGATTTGACCGTGATTTTACCCTGGTGGAGGTTGATGATTCGTTTGGCGATAGGTAGTCCCAACCCATTTCCTTGGGCTTGATGGGAGCTGTCTCCTTGGTAAAATTTGTTGAAAATGTGCTGGCGCACCTTATCGGTCATACCGATACCGTTATCTTTGATATTCACCTTGACCTCTTTGCCTATTTGATAGCAATTCACTTCGATTGTTCCGCCGGTTTCTGTGTAGCGAATCGCGTTGCCCAGAATGTTCAGCCAGACCTGCATAAATAAATCGGAATCTGCTGTAATTGTAATAGGCTGAAGGCTTAGTTGAATGTCCAAATTTTTCGCTTCCCAGTGCTTTTGCAATAAAATCAGCGCATGACGAAGTTGCTCGTCTAACGAATAGGGTTCCTTTTTTAAGGTGATGCCTTCTTGATTTTCTACTTTTGAAAGCAAGAGGACGTTAGAAGCTAATGAGCTCAATCGCTCGGTTTCTTCCGCGATGATTTGTAGATAGTGGATACGGTCTTCTTCAGAGATGTTTGGGTTTTGAAGCTGTTTTGCAAAGCCGTTGATCGATACTAACGGTGTTTTCATCTCGTGGGAAAAATCGTTGATGAAGCTTTTATGAACGAGCTCTACATTGCTAAGCTCTCGGGACATCAGGTTGAAATTTTGAACAAGATCTTCCAGGTCGTTGTTCATACCTGTGGATTGAATCTGGACGTCAAAGTTACCATTAGCTATTTGTCGAGTTCCTTCAACTACTTCATTTAATGGTCGCAGGATTCGCTTACTGAAGACAGCGGCGATCACAGTTCCAACAACTGTACAGGAGAGCAATGTGATTACGAGACGAATGATTGGGTAGCCCTTCAATGAATCGATGACACCGATCTGCATTAAGAGAAACAGAAAGATACCTGCAACGATCGAAGCAACCAGTAGGATCATCGCAATAATAAGTGAAAAATGGACATACATTGAACGGCTATTTCGTCTCATTGGCGACTCCTTTGTACCCCAGCCCGCGGATCGTAACGATAGAAAAGTCACCGGAATCTGGGAATTTTTTTCTTAGTCTTTTGATATGAACATCTACAGTTCGTTCATCTGTCAGCGAATCGATTCCCCAGATGTCATTTAAAAGCTGTTCTCTGGTAAAAATTTTATTTTGAAAAGAAAGTAATTTATAAAGGAGTAAAAATTCTTTTTTCGGTAATTCAGTGTAATTGTCTCCTTGAGAAACAGAAAGACTATTGAAATCAAGAAGTGTGTCACCCACAGTCAGTCGGCCTTCCAGATTGATTCGAGCTCTACGGAGCAGCGCTTTGATCCTCAGTAGAAATTCATCAAAGTCGATCGGTTTTACTAAATAATCATCAACCCCAGTCAAAAAACCGTTTTTCTTATCTTCGGCAGTTTCTTTTGCAGTAACCATGATGATCGGTAACTGGAGACTCTCTTTACGGATTTCTGTGACCACTTGATAGCCGTCTAGCTTAGGCATCATGATATCTACAATCAGCAGATCGATCGCTTGCTCTTCCAAAGCAATCAGAGCATCCATCCCGTTATCGACTTCAACGGTGTGATACCCTTCCTGTTTCAACAAGCTTGTCATCAGTGTCCGAATGTTTCGGTCATCCTCGGCAACAAGAACTGTAATCATTGTATCCCTCCGTTCCTTTGTCTTACTATATCACAACTGAATCTGTGCAGAAACAAGAAAAATTTTATAACTATTTGCAAGAAATGTCTTATTAAGTTTTCTTTAAGAATGAAATGAAAACGCTTTTTCTTTTTTAGAAAGAATTGTTGTTCATATTGAGTACATAATTCAGTGATAGCCTGATAGATGTAGACAGTCCTACATAGTTATTCTGTTTCTCACTAATTATGGGAAAAAGACAGGCAGGACTGATTTTATCGGGGATGGGGAGCTACTCCGACTTGATAGGATACGAATGATAAGATGGAGGAGAGGGTACGATGCTTCAAGTAAAGAACATAAAAAAGAGCTATACGACCGGTGAATTCACACAAGTTGCATTGAACGGTGTGAGTATCAATTTTCGAGAAAATGAGTTTGTTGCGATTCTGGGACAAAGTGGTTCAGGAAAAACGACATTACTAAATATTGTTGGTGGATTGGATCAGTACGACAGTGGAGATTTGATTATCAACGGAAAATCCACGAAGAATTTCAAACAAGGCGAATGGGATGCTTATAGAAATAACAGCGTCGGTTTCATTTTCCAAAGTTATAATCTGATCACTCATTTGAGTATCTTGGATAATGTGGAAATGGGGATGACTCTGAGTGGGGTTTCTGCTTCAGAGAAGAAAAAGCGTGCGTTGGAGGTCTTGGAAAAGGTTGGCTTGAAAGAGCATACGCATAAAAAGCCAAACCAATTATCCGGCGGACAAATGCAGCGGGTGGCAATTGCTCGGGCATTGGCAAATGATCCGGATATTATTTTGGCAGATGAACCGACGGGGGCTTTAGATACAGAAACCAGTACTCAAATCATGGATCTGATCAAAGAAATCGCTGATGATAAGCTGGTTGTCATGGTTACACATAACCCTGAACTGGCGGAAGAATATGCAGACAGAATTATCAATTTCCGTGATGGCCATGTGGTGGATGACTCCAATCCTTATGAAGAATATGAAGAAGACCATAGTTATCAACTGAAGAAAACGAGTATGAGTTTTTGGACAGCGTTGAAGCTATCAGGAAAAAATATTGCGACGAAAAAATGGCGTACGGGGCTGACAGCTTTTGCAGCCAGCATTGGGATCATTGGGATTGCGTTGATTCTGAGCTTATCGAATGGGTTCCAAAAACAAATCGATTCCTTTCAAAATGATGCGTTGTCGGAATACCCGATCACGATTTCCAAGCAGGCCATGAATATGGATGAAGAATCTCTTCAGGAAATGCAGAGTCAGTCAAGCGGCAGTAAAGGTGAATACGCAAAAACAGACAAGGTGACATTGTATAATCCGGAAGAATCAAGTATCATGCACACCAATAAAATTTCGGAAGACTACATTGATTACTTGAACAAGATGGACAAAGAGTTAGCTAGCAGTATTGGGTATACACGTGTTGTAGGGATGAACCTATTAAGAGAAGTTGATGGAAAAGCTGAACAGGTGAATTTTAGTTCCGATGTATCAACTGGCAACGGAGGCATGGGTGCGTTATCAAGTATGAGTAGCGCAGGTTTGTCTTCTTACCCTGTAACAACAAATGGTTCAATCAACGAATACTTGAAAAAGAACTACGATGTGCTGTCTGGAAGCTATCCGGAAAGTACAGAGGATATCGTGTTGGTACTAGATAGTAAAAACCGTGTAGATGAAAGTATTCTGAAAAACATGGGCTTTGATATCACAGATAAAGATAGTATCAATTTTGATGATATCGTTGGGACAGAATTAAAGCTAGTAGACAACAATAGCTACTACAAAAAAACAGATTTCGGTAACTTTGTTCCTAAGAGTAACTATGATGAAATGTACACAAATGCAGCGAAAACACTGAAAATCAGTGGTATCATCCGTCAGAAGGAAGATACACAGGTTGCTGTCCTGAAAAGTGGGGTAGCGTATAGTGACAAACTGGTAGAGGAAATTGTTGACCTTGAAAAAGATTCTGATATCGTTAAAGCACAGAAGGATTCTGATACAAACGTGATGACGATGGAAAAACTGGATGACACAACGAAGCAATCTACGCTTGCTTATATGGGTGGCGACAGCATGCCGCAAATGGTCTTTATTTATCCAACGAACTTCGAAGCAAAGGATAAGATCGTTAAATACTTGGATAAATACAACGATGGAAAAGACAATGTAGACAAAATCGTTTATACTGACCTGGCTCAGACAATGACAGATATGACTGGCGGTATCATGGATGGGATCACGATTGTATTGATTGCTTTTGCGTCGATTTCCTTAGTCGTTTCTCTGATTATGGTTGGGATCATTACTTATATCTCAGTACTGGAAAGAACCAAAGAAATTGGGGTTCTACGGGCGCTTGGTGCACGTAAAAAGGATATCACGCGGGTGTTTAACGCCGAAACGTTGATTATTGGTCTCTGCTCTGGATTATTAGGTATCGGTATTGCGTACCTGTTAACCATTCCTACAAACATTGTTTTGGAAGGAATGACAGGATTGACGAATGTTGCGCAGTTGAATCCTCTTCATGCTTTGTTACTGATCACGATTAGTGTGGTGCTGACCTTACTAGGTGGCGCACTTCCGGCAAGATGGGCTGCGAAGAAAGATCCAGTGGAAGCATTACGTACAGAATAACCCTCACTATATTTTCTATAACAGGAAGAAAGTATAGAAAGATATAAAGGTCTTTACTTACGCCAACCAGCGCAAGTAAAGACCTATTTTCCTGTTTTAAAAGCTGACCTTGGCTGGTTTTTGATCCAGCATTTCTGGAGGGATACCTGCTTCCAGTTGCTTCAACCGTTTGATTGCTTTGAAATAAGAGAAGACCAGTACAACAGTTGAACCGATCCAAGCTAGCGGGGAAGCGGCTGCCGCTCCGACATAACCAAACATGGCAGTTAAAAGGATTGCTGCGAATGAGCGCATGACCAGCTCCATGATTCCGGCAAGTGTTGGAATGACACTTTGTCCCAGCCCTTGTAGCGTATAACGAACTACGAGCAAAATTGCTAGTACCCAGTAAAGACTACCATTGATGTTAAAGTATACCTGTGATAAATGGATGACCTGTGTTTCGCTGGCACTGACGAATAGTGTGACTAGCTGTTTACCAAAGAAGATGACGATGCCGCCGGCAAAGAAGCTAAAAATAATACTTAGACTCAGCGCACTTTTTACGCCTTCAAGGATACGTCCGTATTTCTTTGCCCCATAATTTTGCGCCGTGAAGGTCGCCATGGTGATCCCAAAGGACATCATCGGTTGAATGGCAAATTGATCGATTTTTCCGGCTGCTGCCTGAGCAGCTACAGCATCTGTTCCTAAGCTGTTCAAAGCACCTTGCAAAACGATTGCACCAATCGCGATGATTGATGTTTGGAAGCCCATAGGCAACGCTGCATTCAGATGATCACGAATCTCTCTTCTATCAATCCTAAAATCCTTTTTCCGAACTTGCAGATTAGGAATCCGTCGTTGAATGTAGACTAAACATAGTAGGCTTGCTACGATTTGTGCAGTGACAGTTGCGACACCTGCTCCCGCTACACCCATATGGAAATTAATAATTAGCACCAAATCTAATACGACGTTGATCACACTTGCGATAATCAAAAATACTAAAGGAGTCCGACTGTCACCTAGTGCTCGAAGCATATTGGATAACAGATTGAAAGCCATTGCGGCGAATATCCCAATCAATATAATTGAAATAAAGGTTTGTGCATCTGCTAGGATTTCCGGTGGTGTCTGCATCAGTAATAGCAAGGGACGCACGAAAATCAGACTGAGAACAGTCAGTACGACTGTTAGGACAGAGCTGATCATAATACTGGTGGCAAAGCTTTTTTTCACACCCTGATAATCCTTTGCACCAAAGCGTTGTGCTGTAATGATCGATAGACCCGATGTCAATCCTTGAGCAAACCCGATGATCAAGAATGTAATACTTCCTGTAGCTCCAACAGCTGCCAGAGCATTTTTCCCTAAAGTCTGTCCGACGATGATCATATCCGCCATATTATAAAACTGCTGAAAAATATTTCCTATTAACAATGGAATCGTAAATAGAAAGATCAATTTCAGTGGCTTGCCAGTTGTGAGTTCTTTCATAGATGGTACCTCCATTTTTTATTTCCCGAATTGTTTTTTTTAAATACTTTAGCTTATGATACTCAATTTGATGGAAAAGTCTAGTTGTTTTTTGGAAAATGTCAATTTTTTAATGTAATTTTTGGCTGTAAATTAGAAATGAGTAGAAATAGATTGCTTAAGGAAGGAAATGGAGGGTCAAATGAGAGGAGTCTTTCTAGAAATAGATATAGAAAATCATTTTTTCTTATAAAGAAATATCTGAAAAAGCGAGGGATTGCTACACATAATAGATTTATTTTTCTATAGACAGACAATAAAAAAACTGATAATTTTATTAGTAACAAGCGTTATTCTATTTGAAAAAAATAAGTGAAAGGGTTGGTATAATTTTTATGGAGAAACCACACACACCGCCAGTTGAATTTTTGTGGCTAGGGTTATATGGCTTTGCGGGTTTTAGTTTGGAACTGATTTTAGGAATGGTTGTTGGTTTGTTTCAAAAGAATAGTCTGGATGTAGCCGTTCATGCAGCTGCAACCGCAATATTATGGTTTGGGGCGGCCTATCTTTTGATGCAGTATGCAAAAAGAAAATTTGGGTTTGATTTGTTTGAGCCGAAGGAGTCACTTGAAAATATCCTATTTTTGCCAATTCTCGGTTTAGTTGTCGTGATTATTATCGTTTCTACGGTGGGCTTTGGCGGCTTTAAACCAATCGTCGAATTTACCGGCAGCCTACAGCACAGTATTCCGGCATTCATTTTCAGGAACATCTATTATTTAGCTGAATCCAGCTTGATTGTTGTAACGATTGCTTTTGGGCAAAAATTTTTTGAAAAGCAATTTTCTCTTTCCGAAAAACTACCGCTCGGAGGTCTCTTTCTTGCGTTGACATGGGGCTTGATGCATATTCTATTGCAAGGCTTTATGGGTGGTCTCTATACAGTATTCTTTTCGCTAGCAGCTGGGGGTATTTTCATTTTATGCAAAAAGGACATTCGATGGACCTATCTATTCGTAGCTCTGGCATTTATTCTATGATTTGTGGGAAAAGATGAAAAGAATAAAGAGTTATTAAGAATGGGAAAGCGATTTCTAAGTGCTGAGTGAGTCTGGTATACTTTTATCAGGTAAGACCGAAATGAATCTTCTATTTTGAAGAAAGAAACGTAATTTTTGAGAAATAGAAATGTTGGAGGAGATAGCATGTACAAAACGATAGTCACTGAAATTGGCGAATTAGTACCGGCATTTGCAGAGGAGCGTTTAGTAGTACTCTTTGGTCCGGAAGCAACATCAGAATTGCGGGCAATAAGTGTCATCCATGAAGCTATAGAGAAGCAAGAGAATGCTTTGGTGGTAGGTCGGACACTTACTATCGGTACACAACGATATGAAATCATCAAAGTTGGTGCGGCAGCGAATAAAAATTTTGACGAGCACGGGCATGTATCTGTTTATTTTCAAGAGGGTATTGATGAGGTGCTTCCCGGAGCTATCATCGTTGGTCCTGGGCAATTTCCTGAAATCAATGTTGGCAATACAATTGAAATTCATCCCTAATAGAAATATGTATCAAAGAAATTTAAGCTAAAGCATAAAAAAACGGTAGGACAAATCAGTCCTAACCGTTTTTTTGTATCAGGTGATGGGCAGTTTTAAGTGATACATCTCTTCTTCCTCAGATGTGTCCATACCGATAAAAGTAAAGCCTAATTTTTTTAGTAAATGAACAGAGGCTGCATTACTTGGCTCGACTCCGGCTTTAACAAGTGAGTAGCCGGATGCTGCTAACTGATCAATCACTGATCGAACCGTTTCTTCAGCATAGCCCTGACGTGCGAAGCTAGGTGTAATTGTGTAACCAATCCAAATAGCCTGTGCTTCTTCTTCTTTTAGATAAATATCCCCAATCAGTTGGTTGTCTTCGAGACGGATGATAGCGAACTGAGCGCCGTCATTTAAAGCCTGTTCTTTTAGTAATGCTTGCTGATAGGCTTCTTTTGACAGGCCTTTAAATCCTTGATGTTTCATCCAATCAAGGTTATTGCGATAGACCATAAAGCAATCTAAATCAGACTCCTCAAAAGGGCGGACCAAACAGCGGGTAGATTGTAGATGCATAATGAATCCTCGTTTCATTTTGATAGGTTCATTGTATAATAGTTCCCTCATAGCGTATATATTTTTCTGAGCCAGTGACAAGGTGTCCGAAGAGTCCTATGGTGGTCTTGTATCACAAAAGCATTATTTTTTCTATAAAATTCCTGTAAAAGAGTTTATGCACAAGTGGGGACTATTGCTCTGAGTAGTGATAAAAGAAAACTATTTATTAAAAATTTATGGAAACTTTCGCCAGAGTTCCTGAAAAAATTCGGATTCCCCTCGCTCTTTAGACACGCCTAATTTATCAGAATATTTTTTTCTGAAAGCGTCTGAATAGTAAAAATCCCCAAACTAGAACGATGATCACTGCAAGAAAGAGGTAAGACAATTTTTCTTTATGAAATGACTCAGCAATCCAAAAAGCAGGAGTAATAGCGAAAAGGTATTTTCCTATAGTAGGAACGAAATAAGGAATGAATAATCCGATGGATAATAGAGAAGTCATTTTTCCCATTGCAAGTCCTTCAACCTTATTGGAAGAAAGAGTAACGATCATCAACGCAGAGAGAAGTCCTTGAGCGACACCGATGAAAACAAGCAAGAAAAGAGCAAATCCGTCAAATAGAGTATGACGAAAAAGGAAAAAGACAATCAAGGTAACAGGTAGTGTCAATAGTGTAGGGAAAACCAATCGTCCAATCAAGTAGCCGCTTCTTTTTAAGGGGGTGACAGAAAAATAGGCGATCATTTTTTCATCGACCTCATCCAAAATAATCATAGCAGCTACGTAGTTTATCATAGCTGGAGTAATCAAAAGCAGGAGGATATCCATCAGTTGATAGTAGGTTTGAAAACTAATGCCCAAGGAGGTATTGGTTTTTAACCATAAATCAGCGGCTGGAATCAGAAAACGAAAAATGGCACCGATTAAAAACGGAACAAATAGGATGATAAACAATAAAGGATCTTGTGTTATTTGGATGAACATTTGTCGAAAATGGTGTTGAATGGCCCGCATATTCATCACAAACCACCTCCAAGTGTTCGTTTCATTCGATTAAAAGTTTTGGTAGCGAAAACAAACAGCAATAGACAGAAAAGACTCAGAATCAACAAAGTAGCTACGATATTCCCTTCTCCGGAAAGCAAAGCAGTTGCCTGACAAAAAGGATACCAGGTTAAAAATTTTATTGGATAGAACACATGAACGATTGGTGCGACAAAACAAATGAGCTGAAAAGGAATTGTCCATAGAAGGTACTGATTCAATGTAGTTATTCGAGCGGCAACAATGAAACCAAGGAAGGTAAAAATAATTGAAAGTAACGCCGTGGTGGCAAGGAGTACTAACAATCGATCTAGCTTGGCTGTATAGCCCAAGACTATTGAAACTGCAACGGAAATCAAGCCTATTGAGCTGGCTTTTCCGAGTAAGTAATTATAGCCTGAAATAGGCGCAACTGTTAACGCGTTGAGCACCTGTTGATTCTTTTCAAGCAGAACGATCGCGCCCATAAAAAATAATCCCAATGCCGCTGGGTCAGAGTATATCATGATGACTCCAACGGTTTGTCGCCATTCAACTGGAAAAAGCAATAAGAAAAAAATGTATAGCAGCATAAAAAAGAGATAAAGATAGTAGAACCCATATTTGAGTTGGAAACGAATGTCTCCCTTTATTAAAGCAACTGTTTTCATATCAAGGTCCTTCCTGTGATCTCTACAAAAATGTCATTTAGCGTAGGTTCACTACTATGAATGGATAGGAGTCGATTTTTTTGAATCAGCTCCTGTAGTAATTGGTCGTGTGAAATAGTTTCTAGTACTGACGTCTTTTCTTGTTCTTTGCCAAGTGAATCAAGATAGGTATAGCTGATTGTTGTAGCCCCGCGGTGCATAATCAAATTATGCGGACTATCAAGAGCTGCGATCGTTCCGTTTACAATAAAAGCAACTCGATCGCACAATTCAGCTGCGTCGAACATATCGTGTGTTGTTAAAAGAATAGTCTTCCCTTTTTGTTGTTCTTTAAGAATCATTTCTTTCATTATCTGGCTATTGGTTGGGTCGAGCCCGTTCGTTGGTTCATCCAAAAAAAGAATTTCGGGATCGTGAAGCAATGCTTTAATAAAATTCAATCGAGCTTTCATTCCCTTTGAAAATGCAGCGACTTTTTTATCCTTAGCTTGCCCAAGCCCAATGGACTCCAATAGCTGATCGATAGATACGAATTGGTTTTTATAAAGAGATTGAAAGAAGCTCAAGTTTTGCTTAGCTGTGAGTTTCTCATATAACGTTGAGTATTCAAAATCTACGCCAATCTGTTCATAAAAATCTTGATGAGCATTCTTACACTCGGTATCAGCAAGCCTAACAGAACCTTGATAATTACGAATTAAACCTGTAAGGATTTTTTGTAAGGTAGATTTCCCAGCACCGGAAGGTCCTAGAAAACCAAAAATTTCTCCTTTTTTTACGTGAAAATTCATTTCTTTTATGAATGGTTGTTGGGTGTAGCTGAAAGTAAGTCCCTCTACTTTTATCATACAATCTTCTCCTTTTTTTTGGTGATTATATTCTTTTTTTTGGTCAAAAAAATAGTGAATTTTTTATTCCATCATTTGTAGGACAAGGCCGCGAATGCACAGATACAGAGCATCATAAGTCTCTGTTTCTCCGGTTTCAGCTTTATGAAGTAGGGTGGTGAAAAGTGACCGGAATGCGGCTGCGTAAGAGGCAATCTCCTTTTTTGGAGAGATGGCAAGCTGCTCGAATAATGTCAAAATCATATCATGATCACTTTCTAAATGGTCCATGATCATTTTTTTTGGCAGCTTTTGAACGAGAAGTGTTAATTCATCTGCTGCCATCATCCGAAGCATTCCAGACTCGTCAGCTTTTCTAAAAAAGAAAAGAATGACTGCGGTAACGGCTTCAACATCTCTTTTATCTTCCACTTGTTGAATCTGTGTATTCAATTCTGTTTCGATTTGTTCATGAAGACCAAGTAATGCTTGAAACAGTAAGGCTTCTTTTGATTCATAAAATAGGTAAAAGGTTCCTTTGGGAATATGAGCGCGAGTAACCAGCATATCCACTGTTGTTTTTTTGATACCGAAGTGGCTTAGACAGTAGGTGGCTTCATTCAATAAACGTTGATTGATTTGTGCTTTTTCTTCAATAGAAAATATTTTCGGCATAATATGAATTCCTTTTTTGACTAAAATTGTATTTTTAGTCATCATACTCTTTCTTACTAAGAAATGTCAATCAAATAATTGAATAAAAAAAGATCATTCATTCTGGAAAACCTCGCAAAAGCCGATCGGTTTTTGCGAGGTCTCACTTATTTATTCATGCTAGACTTGAAATCAAAGAGGTGAGGCCAATGTTGAAACAGTTTGATGATGTATTGAGCTATATTGAAGAGCAGTTAAAGGGTGAGATTTTGCAAGAAGAAATTGCTAAGCGTTCCTGTTGTACGTTTCCGGCTTTTCAAAAAATGTTTTCTTATATTGTGGGAATTCCGTTGTCTTTATATATCAGACGTAGAAAAATGAGTGCCGCGGTATTTGATTTGCTGGAAGGGCAATCAATTGTGGCACTTTCTGAGGTGTATGGGTATCAATCGCCAACAGCCTTTAATCGAGCCTTTCAATCGATTCATGGGTTCCCACCTTCAGAAGTCAAACAGAAGAAAAATGAGCTAGTCAGCTATCCTCGATTGCATCTTTCTTTAGCAGTTTCAGGAGAAGCTTCGATACGCTACCGTATTGAGGAAAAGAAAGCAATGGTTTTTGTCGGGAAAAGGTATCGCCTGAATCGAGAGGTAGAAGAGAATTTTCAGCAAGTACCGACTTTCTGGCATGATTTTCAACGAACAGAGCAATATAGCCAGTTGCGCGATTCTACTGACTGTGGGATAGACGAGTTCATCTATGGCGTGGCAGTTGCTAAGGCTGGCGTACCCGATAGCTATTACATCGGGCTGTCTGTGAAAGAAGAAAGGACATTGCCAGTGAATGAAATGATTTGTATTCCGAAACAGACATGGGTGGTTTTTTCTGGGGAAGGAGCGATGCCTGAAACGATGCAGCAGATGTATCGTACCTTCTATAGAGAATGGTTACCGGCAGCGGATTATGACTACGAAATAACAGTAGGGGATATCGAGGTGTACCCGCTGAAGCAAGAATCACTTGAAGCAGAAAAATGTGAGCTGTGGCTGCCAATAAAAAGAAAAACAAGAGCGTATCAATTGTTTTACTAATCAATGCGAGTCGCTAGAACAGGAAAGGTGGATGAGAAAAGTGAATGAAGTAATTGAAATCAAAGATATTGAGCCAATGCGTGTGGCATACAAGACATATGAGGGGGATCTGAGGCAAGCAGGAAGGCATATGCCGTCCGTTTTTAAAGCAATCAAAGGAAGAAGCAATGGCAGTCCATTTTTTTCTATTTATTCTTCTGATCCTCAAACGAAAATAGGCAAAGCGGATTTGTGTGTACCGACAGAGGAGACGCCCGTAGCGAATGATATATTTGTTAAAGAAACACCTCGGGTCAAAGCCGCATGTGTCCTTCATCAAGGTAGCTATGAAGAACTTTCTGTAGCTTATGAGCAATTGGCTGACTATGTGAGAACACAGGGCTTGCTCGTCACAGGACCGTGTCGAGAAGTCTATATCAAAGGCCCGGGTGCGCTGCTGAAGGGCAATCCTAAAAAGTATTTGACAGAGATTCAGCTTCCCATTGATGGGAGTAAAGCCGATGATTATTGACATTCGTAGTCTAAGCAAGCACTACTCAACGGGGGTGAAAGCGTTGAATCAGCTGAATATGACAGTCAAAAAGGGCGAGATTTTTGCACTGCTAGGGCCAAACGGTGCGGGGAAGTCGACTCTAATCAATATTTTGACGACTGTCAGTCAACCAACAAGTGGTGCGGTGAAGCTGTTTGGTGAGGAGTTGAGTGGAAAAAATCGTCAGGTGTTCCAACAAAAAATTGCTTGTGTGACTCAAAGGACTTCTGTAGACAGCTATCTTACAGCGCAAGAAAATATGCTTTTCCAAAGTAAGCTGTATGGTGTAGAACAGGAGTTGGCGGAGCAACGGATGAAAGAGCTGACTCGTTTGTTTGATCTGACACGCTATTTGACCTATCCGGTCGGCAGCTATTCGGGTGGTGTAAAGAGGCGGTTGGATATCGCGATCAATTTGATTTCAGCACCGGAGCTGTTGTTTTTGGATGAGCCGACAGTCGGCATGGACGCAATTTCTCGGCGAGCGATGTGGGCGTATATACGCAAGATTAAAGAGCAGCTTGGTACGACTATTTTTCTGACAACCCATTATCTTGAGGAAGCGGAGCAATTGAGTGATACGATCTGCATTATGGACAAAGGGAAAAAGCTAATACAAGGGAGTCGTCAGGAATTGAATCGTTATGTCTCTCAGCAGCTTAGTCAGGTGGTTTTTGACGAACCGCTGCATTGTCAACAAGCGGCGGAAATTTTATCTAATGCAGGAATAGTCCTTGCTAAACAGTACGAATTGGAATTGCTGACAGCGGAACCGATAGAACCAATAGTCAGGCTCTTATTGGAAAAGAAGGTGATATTCTCTGGCATTCGCCGAGTAAAGCCGTCGTTGGAGGATGTCTTTACAACGATTCTTAGGAAGGAGGAAACAGGATGATTCGACACTTGTTATTGCGAACAATCAAATGGCGGTTTCATCATAAAATCACGATTTTCTTAACGATTGTGCAGCCGCTGATTTGGCTGATTTTATATAGTGCCGTTGCCGGTAATTATCAGGAATACACGGGATTTATTTTACCGGGCATCATGGTTTTAGTCTTGTTTTCATCCTGTAGCAGCAGCGGGATGATGAACTATGTTATGAAAAATCAGGGCAGCTTTTATCGTTTACTACGAGCGCCTGTTCATCAGAGTCGTATTATTTTCAGTCAAAATCTTGAAGCGGTATTGCTGTCGTTTGCTGAAATTTTAGTACTGATTATGGTGTCTCTCTTACTAGGCGTGCGCTTCTCTTTGAGTCCGCAAGCCATCCTGTTGATAGGCGCATTACTTTTTCTATCCGCTTTTGTGACAGCGAATATCGCTTATGCGATCAGCTTGAAGCTGCCTAATGAGTTGCTGTATGAAACAGTGATGAATCTGATTGTCTTGCCTTTATTTTTCAGCAGTACAGCTTTGTTTCCGTTAGAAAATATGCAAGGAGCAATTCGTTTTCTTGTGCTGTTGAATCCCTTCACTCATGTAATCAACAGCATTCGTGCGCTGCTTTTTAATCAGTCACTGGAGGGGGGATATCTTTTGGGGATCTTCGGTGTGCTCATTCTGCTGTCGTTTTTCTGCTTCTCGTTGTCCTGCTATATGTTGAAAAAAGAAAGTAGCCAGTAACGGTATTCTTTCTCTAATTTTTATAGTACAGTAGAAAAAAAGAAATGGACTGAGCCTGCAATATTTATTAATCGGAGGAACGATTTATAAAATGCTTGGCATATACCTTAAATGAACGGGGGAAGAAAATGAGGGTTGAAGAGGTACTGTATTTTTTAGAGGAGCATGCATCAGAGAAATATAAGAAAAACGTGGTGAAGCTGGGTATACCGGAAGCTGAAACTATAGGTGTAGCAACATCAGATTTGCGGAAGCTGGCAAAGAAAATGCCAAAGGACAAGGTCTTCATCCAGGCGCTTTGGCATATTGGTTATCATGAGTGTAAAATACTGGCAGTGCTGGCATTGAAGCCTGCGGATTTTTCGAAAGTAGAGCTTGCTGCTTTGATGGAAGATATTCATTCATGGGATTTGTGTGATCTGTTTTGTAAAACGGTCCTGATCGAAATGTCGGATTATGACACTTGGATCAATGCTTGGATTGCTGATGAGCGCTTGTATTATAAGCGTGCGGCATTTACTCTAATTGCGAGTACCTCCACACGGGTTGCGTTGACTGAAGCGGAGCTGAAACGGTACTTGGAGCTGATTCAAGCAAATAGTGATGATGATCGTTTGTTGGTGAAAAAGGCAGTGTCTTGGGCACTAAGAGAACTTGGAAAGACCAGTGAAGAAGCGAAAGAACAGAGTATTGCGACGGCTGAATGGTTGTGCGAGCAAGAATCCAAAGCACAGCAGTGGATAGGGAAAGACGCATTGAAGGAATTGCCGTTATTGGTGAAAGTGAGTGGACGTACGCGGCTGATTTCCTCGAAATCCAAGATGGGGAAAGAAGCACAAAAATAGGTGAAATAGGAAGGCTGTAAGAGCGGTGTATGTGGCTAATTAACGGCTGTCTGAGTATTCACTAATGTCTAAAAAAATGAGTAGCTCACAATGGAGTTACTCATTTTTTGTGCTAACGATAAGGCAGCTCAATAATGGTTTCTTGCTTGGATAAATCAATTTCTTCATCGCTTAGATAGTATTCATAGGAGCAGTTCATAAATGTCCCGCCGACTGTTTTAATCTCCTCGAAGAGCTGTTTGTAGATATCGATCATTGCATCGTCATAGTTTCCGACATACAGAACAGTCATCGCTTTATACGACGGCAGTAAATAGGCTTTAATCAAATCCTTTTCAGGTATCCGTTTATCCACAGGAAAGCCAATTTCCATTTCAATTTGTGATTCATCCAGCTTGCCTGTTTCATGCATGTTTTTAAAAGAGACAAAGGGATTGCTTAGAACATTCGCTCCTTGTTCAGAAATATATTTTCCGAGCTCCATAAAGGTGGGACCGATGATCTTTGGTAACTCCGTCACATTTAGACCGGTACGAGTGATGGAAACAATCGTTTGTTCTGGTTTGGTTATTTTTTCTATTTTCATGTTCAAGCTCCTTTCGATGATAAAGCTGATTCATCAGGTCAAATCAGCACATAGTTAAAAAATATCGGCAGTTACAGTATCCAGTGTTGTCATATACCACAATTACTGATCAGGTAATCGCTCAACAATGCATTGTTTTCTGTAGTGTAGCATGCGAAAGTGCCGAATCATGTCATATTATAAATTGTTTTCCAAAAAATGTTTGGCGTGGGCATAGACTGTTTCTTTGACCCATTCCGGTTCCACGATACGAACATTTTTTCCGAACGGCAAAAGAAAACTGTACAAATCGTCCACCTGTGTGAATTCAAAGGTGATGTTGTAGCTGTTATCTGGATTGACTGTAACCTTTTCGTGGAAAAAGCGGTCATAAATATTGTAAGCGATCCGTTTACTGAACTGCAGGGTCACCTTGAAGGTTTCATAGAGGTCATCTATATTTTCCGGAAAAATGGGATGAAAACTCTCCTCTGTCAGCTGAACAGATTTGATGCTTTCTAAAGGAAATAGTGTATGGCTTTGTTTTTCAGGGACAAAAGCAAGCAACAGCCAGGATTGTCCCTTAAATATGATTTTTAATGGCTCGGCCTGAATCAGCATCGTTTGTCCACGCTTGCTATAGAAGATAAAGGTGGTTTTTCGTGTCAGTAAAATTGCTTTTCTCAGCATGGTAAAGGTGTCTGTTTCATTGGGTAAAGAAGAAGGTAGGCTGATTTCGATCCATTCTTTTAAATCAAAAACGGAATCGAATTTATGCAGCAGCTTATCTGTTTCAAGAATACCTAGGGATTTCAAAAGATTCAGTGCCAGAAACAGATCTTCTTGTTGTGTATCATTGAGCAGTGCCTGATTCAAGGTAAAAGAGTCATCTAAAAAAATTCCGCCGTTTTTCCCTTTAACAGAATAAACAGGGATTCCTGAAAGACTTAGGGCATCCACATCTCTGTAGATAGTGCGTGTAGAAACCTCAAAGCGTTCCGCCAATTCTTTAGCAGTCGTTTGTTTGCGGTATAAAAGAATCAGTACAGTTTCTAGTAGTCGGTTGATTTGCATAAGGTCACCTCATTGTAGAGTTCACTAAATAAGGAAGAACAATCGTTTCAGACCACCGATTGTTCTTCTTGAACATACTTGTGGTATCTAGTGCAACAGCACTTATTTGATGATACCCAGGATTTTCTTTTCTGTTTCGGATAACGGGAATTCGGTTTCTGTTGGTAAAATGATTTTTTCCATTTCCCCCTTATTCAGTAATTCTTTCGTTTCATGGACATAGGACGTAATATCGGTGATATTTTGGGTCCATTCCTGAACATACTTCGAGACGATTTCTCCGCGTAGACCGAGCTGGATCGCTTTTCGTTCCATCGGTTGCAGATAGATATCTTTATCTGGGTCCCACTGACATCTGACCAGTGCGTGTTTTCCTTTCTCCTGCCAAGCTTCTTTTGATTGATAAAGGTCTTTGTTGTAAGTGGAAAGCACGACTTCGTGTAGAATTTCATGAAATCCTTCAATAGACAGGTCAATGGCCAAGACTCGTTCCTGCCCTACTTTTGTCGCCCAACCGGAGCGGTACATCATCCAAAGAAAGGAAGGCTTGATCCAGGTCATCCGCTCCATCTTGAAGTGGGGACCAAAATGGCCTAATGCCACAGCTTCGTCAGCAATATTATGGTTGTATGCTTGATAGACTCGAATAGTCTGTGTAGTAAAAGATGCGTTGATTTTTTTCTCCATTATTTTTCTCCTATAAAAAGTTGTTATCATTATTGTATAGTAGACGATAGGGAATGAGAAGTTTATTTCTACTGTCTCTTTCGCAATAAATCGTAGGAAATAGGAAAAACTTTGAAACCAACCGACTTTTTTTCGGCACTATTAGGTAAAGAGGTGAAATGATGGGGGACTTCAATAATCACGAGGAATTATTGGTGAAAAAGGCTATTAAAGGAGATAAAGAAGCTTTAGGGTTGGTTTTGCAACAGAATCAGGAATATATCTATAAAATGGCCTACATTTACACCGGGAACCAACAAGACGCGTTAGATATTCTGCAGGAGGCAGCAGCCCAGTCGGTAAGTTCGATTCGAACATTGAAGGAGCCCAAGTATTTTTTAACATGGTTCTGTAAAATCATGGTGCGTCAAACAGGCAAGCTTTTTAAAAGCCGGCAACATGAAGTGTTGGTGGAAGAAAATCAGGAGTGGGCCGATCAGGCAGGATCCGTTCTTTCAGAAGAGACTTCCGTAGACTTACTTCGAGCAATCATGGCGTTGGAGGATAAGTATCGACTGGTTTTGCACTTATATTATTATCAAGATTTTTCTATTAGAGAGATCAGCCAGTTAGTAGGGCTGAAAGAAGGAACAGTTAAAACGAATTTGAAACGGGGACGTGAAAGGCTTCGTGGACTATTGGGAGATGATTATTATGACAGATAAAACGAAAGAAGTATTTCAGCAAGCTGTTGAGCAAATTCATGTACCCAAAAGCGATGTTCGGCGGGCGTTAAATCTTGGGATTCAAGCAGAACCGGTAGTGAAGAAAAAACGATTCAGTTTATGGATTGAAATTGGGGTTGTGATTGCAGCGATTGCCAGTGTGCTGCTTATGCTTCGGTTTACAGCCTTAAAACCAGAAGAACGAGCCAATCTTAATGAGTCAACAACGACCATTTCTTCCATAGAACCAGTAACTGAAATAGACAAATGGGGGCTGACCAATAACAATTGGCGGAGCGAAATGGGGACCTTTTTTTCTTTTTCTGCCTCTGATGTACAGATACAGGAAATTGGAAAGAATAGGGTCGTTTATACTTACGTGATTAATGGAGATACGCTTCAATTACTTGATTCTTCCGGAGTTGTTCAGGCTACCTATGATATGGTGCAAGAAGAGGAAGCAATCATACTGACAGCGATAGAAGCACCAGTACAGGTAATTACGCTGCATCCCCTTATCGTGAAGGTCTATACAGAAGCCGATATCGCGACTTTAGAGCCTGCGGTTACACCGGATTTGACTGCACATGAATGGATTATGGAGGTAAATGATGATTGGGGGTTCAATACCTTGACCTTTGATGCTACGATGATGAGAAATAATCCATCGGGTCCAAGTTCGGAAGTTTTAGGTACCTATTTTATTAATGGAGATGAAATTCAACTCAACTATGATGCTATGGGCGGGCTTCAAGCGAACTTTCGAATGTATTGGGATGGGGATGTACTGGTTTTTTGGCCTTCCGATGCCAACGATCATAAAGAGGAACGACAAATGGTTTTGGAGCCAAAAGAATAAAAAGTGAAACCAAGTCAGTCATTTTCTGCACTATTCTGGTGAAGGGGTCAATACCGACCGCGGATTAAAGAAAAGGAGAGTGACGTGGATGAAAAGAACAGGTAGAAAATGGCTAGTTTTGGGTTCAAGCGTACTATTACTTGGTGGCGGAATACTGTTGTATACCAATAATAATTTGGCGAATGCTGGACAGGAGAGCGCGCCTGGGGCGAAGCTCAATAAGGTAGCGAAAAAACCTTTTGCTTTACCGAAAAAAGAAACGACAAGTACTGTAGAGGCATTGCCGGAGAACACAAGTGTAGATGAAACAATGGCTATACGTCCTATTGAAATCGAGCATGGGCCTCAGGTCACACAAGAGGATTTAATGAACCATAAGTGGATTCCTTTTGATCCCCAAATGGAAGAAATCATGAAGGAGGAAGGAGAGGAGAACCACTCGCTTATGGATAAATCTGTTCATACGTTTCATAAAACGGAACGACAAATAGAGTCGGTAAATAGTGAAACTGGGGAGATTATTCCAGCAATGAAAGGTGAAACAAAAAGTTTCTATACCTTGCAAGGAGATATTTTCCACGAAGAATTCCAATTGACCAACCAAACCTTGCAGGCGACCTATCAACTAAGTTGGCAAGGCAGTAAAATACTGTTTAATCCCTATGATGAATACGATCATAAAGAGGAACGGCAGGTCGTACTTCAGCCAGTCGAAATCGTGAAATAGAGCTGAAGCTAGCGCAATTAAGAATAAAGAGTCCGGGACATAAATAAATTTCCGGACTTTTAGCATGCCTAATTCCGAATAAACGGTGGGACAGAAGCAACTACTAGCAGCGAGCTGCGTCGATGTCCGCTCAACATCAGTGGTAAACCACTGTGTTTCAAGGCTCTTCGACAATAAGCCAAAATTCAGCAAAAATTTGTGGAACAATTTTCGTAAATTCCGTCTTATTGCTTGAAGCTAACCGCTTCTGTCCCAACCTCATTTGAGAGAAAATCAGTTCTTTTGAACAGGAAATTGGATTTCTGTCAGCCATTCCTGTTCTGTATCTTTGTTCCAAATACCATCGATGTAATGTTCTCGTGGTGGTTCAGTCATGTCGTAGCCATTGGATTCAATAAAGCGGACAGCTGCTGCATATGCTTTAGGAAAGCCTTCATATGGCCCTTGATGGAGCACGCAAACCGCTGTTTCTACTTTTGGGATTTCTTTGAATTTGATTGTATCGCTGTCTTCCTTTTTCTCGATTACTGATTCGCAAATTTCCGCGTTAATGTCTTCTTCCCGATAGCCGCCATCATGATAAATGTTGAAACAGTAGCCGGGTTCGATACATTCACAGCCCATCTTTTCCATCTCTGCGCCCATAGCAGGGACATAGGAAAAAAGAGCACCATAGTTAGGCAGTTGAAGCGACATAGAGGCAACCGTTACGCCAGGCAATTCCTTAATAACAGGATGGTAGGTGGTTTCTTCATCCTTTGTTTGTGCATAGCCTTCTAGTAAGGCAAGCATCGTTGTCCGGTCTGCAATTTCCTTTAATAGCTGCTGCTTTTTTCGTTTCAGAAGATTGTCTTCGTTGGTCCCGCTTTGGACTTGCTTGATTTCTTCCAAAGAACAGCCGATTTCTCGTAAAGCAATCAGCTGGTGAAGGATAGGCAATTGGCTGGAGCTGTAATAACGGTAGCCATTTTCAGGGTCAATAAATTGAGGCTTCAATAGTCCGACGTCGTCGTAATGGCGGAGTGCTTTGATTGTGACATGGTTCATTCGGGAAAACATACCGATACGGTAAAGCTTTTCTTCTTCTTTTTTACAATCGATAGTCATAAAAAGGTCTCCTATCTTTATTCGTAGTTTGGATTTTTTATTGAGTAAACAGTTCCTCTGAATGGCGAATGTCAATCAGAGGACTGTCATAATTGAAAGAACTATTCCCAACGGAACAGTTTAGTAGCGAGTAACGTACAGACGATCGTGATAGTGATCATTAACAGAAAAATCATCAGTGGATTACCAACAGGTTCATTCAATGTGATGGATTTCAACAGTTTGATTCCTTGAGTCAGCGGCAAGATACTTGCGGCATTCTGAAATGCTTTGGGAAACAGCTCAAACGGGATAACTGCACCAGATAAGAAGAGCATCGGAAAGTACACAAAGGTACAAACGAGATTCGCAATTTTCAATGTTGGACAGAGACTGGCGATCAGCATACCGATACTGTACATTGCCAGCATGACTAAGAAGTAGGCACCGATGAGGGCTAACCAACTGCCGTTCATTTGATAGCCCAGAAAAACAGTACTGGCAAAAATAATCGTTAACGCCGAAGCCATCGCTGTCAGCATGCCGACGAAAACCTGTACGGATAAAATCAATAGCGGGCTGGCAGGCGTCACACAATAATGCTTTAATATCTTTTTATCGCGATAATCGCAAATTGTCAATGGGATACCCATAAATGCTGTTGCGCATATTCCGACAGCGAGCAACGAACTGAAGCTGCTGTCCATAAATGTATACGTCCCTTGAGCGACTTGCTGCTCACCGGCGATAAAGGAAATCAGTAGTAGGATTCCCAGAGGCATACCGATACCGAAAAGCACGCCATCTAGTGAACGTAACCCTAGTTTTCCTTCAATTTTGACTAAAGTTAAAAATTTACGCATAGCTTACTCCCTCCATATGTTGTAGATAGGCGTCTTCTAAGCTTGAAGCACCAACTTGTTGAATCAGTTCGGCGACCGTTCCCTCGACAACCTTTTTTCCTTGGTTGATTAAATACAGATAGTCGCACAGCGCTTCGGCTTCCTCCATATAATGCGTTGTTAGAAAAATCGTGATGCCCGAGGCCTTCAACTCCTTCAGAATACTCCAGACTTCTCGGCGCGCTTCGGTATCTAATCCAGTTGTCAGCTCGTCGAGAAAAATGATTTCTGGGTCAGGAATCAATGCCAAAATAATCGACAGCTTTTGTTTCTCTCCACCTGACAGCTTTTCGACAGGCTGTTTCTCATACTGAGTAAGATGGAACAGCTTTAGTAGTTCGTGATAATCTCTGGGCTGATCGTATAAAACAGCGATTTCTTCACACAGCTCAGCTACCTTGATATTGTTCTGATAGCTTGACGCTTGAAGCTGCACCCCGATTTTTTGAAATAAGCTTTTGCGATTTTTACCAGGTATCTCGCCAAGGAGTTGAACCGCCCCGCTGTTGAATTTTTTGATTCCCAGCATACATTCGATCGTTGTTGTTTTTCCGGCACCATTTGAACCAAGTAAGCCGAAAACCTGCCCCTTCTGTACCGAGAAGGACAATTGATCGACAATGGTTCTTCCCCCAATTTTTTTCACCAAGTCTTTAACAATAATATGATTTTCCATTTGAATCCCACCTCTCATTAAGAGCATATATCCTCCCCTAACAGGAGAGTCAAGAAGAGTTAGGAAAAAAGTGTTAAGGAAGAAAAATGATGAATTTAAAGTAGGTAGAGTGGACATCCGCAGGTATCATCTTCACATTTTTTATAGAAAAAATGAAACTTTCGATTGTAACCTATTGACTTAAACCTGACTCTAAGTTTTACACTAAGAGTGTTCAAATGATGTAAAGGCTAATCGAGACGCTGCTTATGTGGATATGGAAGAGAAGAAAGGGTGGCTGAATATGAATGAAAAGTTACGTGTATTACTGGTTGAAGACGAAAAGAGCGCTGGATTTGATATAGTGAGAGTGTTATATGAGAAGTTGGGAAAACTGCTTGTTGAAGAGAAGGATATTGAAGTGATGATCGCTTCCTATACAGAGATGAAGGAACGGTTTGTTTCCGCAGATGTGGTGTTGATCGGCTATCCTAATCGAGCATTGATTCCGAGAATGGCCTATATATATGGCAAAACTACATATGTTGATTTAATTGATCTTCGTGCGTATAGCATATTGGATGCAGAGGCCATCAAGACACAGATCATGACGATAAAAGAATTAAGCAGTCAGGATTTTCACGTGCACCATCAGAACAAGTGGAGTATTTTATGTTCCTTTAAAAATAAAAAGCGAGTGTAGTAGGTAGGAACGGAAGAAGCCTTGTACAGTTTGAAGTGACCCATAAGAGGGGAGTTCAGCTGCACAAGGCTTTTTCGTTTGGAATGAAAGAAGATTACCGATTTTGGCTGCGGATCGCATAGGCATCCAGCAGGATTCTGGCGATAACGGATAGAGGCAAGCGTGAGCGAACCTCGTAATCCGGGAAGTAAGAACCTTCGGATTTAAAACCGATACAAGCTAGTTCAGACAGATTAACTAACGGGCTGGTGCGATTGGCAGAAATCGTCAATGTACTGATTTCCTGATCGTAGCAGTTTTGTGCAGCAATGACCAGCTCTGGTGTTTCACCGTTTAGAGAAACGAAAATGACGAAATCGTCCTTAGCTAGTTTTTTACTGATACTCTTAATAATATTTGGGTCAGTGTGCATTTGCGCATATTTTCCGGCGAGCTGAAATTTGACCATCATTTCTTCTGCAATCAGCTCGGAGAACCCACGAGCGAAGATGACAATTCGTTTTGCGGAATAACATTTTTGCACAGCATCTTCGATTACGCCGCTGTCGATCATATTGATGGATCGGATGACTTCCTGTTCGTTTTTCAGAATAGCTTTTTTGATTTCATTGTCAACTTTTTCAACAACGGAAAAATTTATGGTTGTGTTTGCCTGATCCTTCAGGGAATGCTTAAACGAAGTGAATCCCTCATAGCCTTTTTTCTTCATGGTCCTCACGATAGTTGCAGTAGAGACATTGGCTTCTTCGCTTAGCTTAACGATGGAATAAGATGGGATATGTTCGATGTTTTCCTGGATAAACTGCCAAAGGTATTTTTCTGTTTCGCTTAATTGGGTACTCATAGCTTTTCTCCTCTTCCGTTAGGGTATATAATCGTACCATTTTTATTTTTGGTAAAAAGGCATGAATGGATTTATCTTTACAGAAGGTATTGTACCCTCTTTTTTTGTTTTGTAAAAGTTTTCATCAATCGTCGCTGTTTTAGAAAACATTTACGGAAAAATCTGTAGCATAATAAAGACAAGAAAGAGACGGGAGGAAGGCGATACGATGACAGCAATCTATACTTGCACGATGAATCTGGCAATCGATCTGTTTATTGAAACCGATTCACTGCAGCCGGATAGTGTCAATCGCAGTGTCGATGATGATATCCAGGCAAACGGCAAGGGTGTCAATGTGTCCCTGATTTTGAAGCAGATGGGGTTGAACAGTACGGCACTTGGGTTCAGCGGTGGTTTCACAGGCGCATACATTGATCAGTTTTTAGTGGAAAAGGAGATTCAAACCGATTTTGTTGAAGTGGAAGGGATGACGCGCATCAATGTGTTCACACAGGTCAATCACCCAAAAAGCGAATACAAATTAGTGAACAAGGGACCGGATATTCCTGAGGAAAAAATCACTCAGCTATTGGCACAGATTCGTCGTATTCCAACGGACAGCTATCTCTGTGTTTCCGGTAGTCTGCCTCAAGGGGTACAACCAGATATTATTCAAAAAATCAGCGAAATCACTGCACAAAATGGCGTTCATTTGATTGTTGACACCAGCTATCGCGAGGTGTTGGATACGCTGAAATACAAACCGTTTTTATTGAAGCCAAATGAAGAAGAGCTGGCTGAGTGGTTTGGCAAGGAACAGCTGACATTTGATGAATGCATCATGTACGGGAAAAAGCTTGTTGCGGCTGGTGCAGAAAATGTGCTCGTTTCTCTTGGCGGTGAAGGTGGACTATATATTACCAAGGATGCTGTTTATTCTGGTAACGCGCCAAAAGGCCATGTCGTGAATACAGCTTGTGCCGGAGATACGTTGTTAGGCTGTTTTATTGGAAATTATTTGAAGGGCTTATCTCCGGAAGCGAATCTGACATACAGTCTGGCGGCGGCTAGCTCTACAGCTTTTCAAAAGGGCCTAACCGATTTTTCAGATGTAGCCGCACTGAGTCAGCAGATAAAAGTTAGGAAGCTATAAGACAAGAAGTGAAAAGCAGGTAGGAAATAGCGTGGGTCGATGGATTGTTTCAAGAAAGAGAAAGGGGAAAAAAGTAAATGAGTAGTTATCGAATCGTTGCAGCAACAGGTTGTCCGACAGGGATCGCCCATACGTATATGGCGCAGGAGGCTTTAGAGCAGGCAGCAAAACGAAAAGGAATCACGATCAAGGTTGAAACGCATGGACAAGTGGGGATTGAAAATGCATTAACAGAAGCAGAAATTGCCGGGGCTGACGCGGTGATCATTGCGGCTGATAAGGATGTGCAAGCTGAACGCTTTGCAGGAAAACGTGTGATCGAGGTTTCTGTAAGTAAAGGAATCAAGGAACCGGATCAGTTGATCGATGATGCACTATCAGGTAAAGGAACGGTCAGAGGCGGGACAGCTGTTGTAGAAAAAGAAACGTCTGGTAGTGAAGGGAATTCTTCCAGTGGGATTGGTCACAGCATTTATAAAAATTTAATGAACGGTGTTTCTCATATGTTGCCATTTGTTGTCAGTGGTGGTGTGCTGGTCGCTATTTCTTTCTTGTTCGGTATTTATTCAGCTGATCCAAGCAGCAGCCAATACAATGAGTTTGCAGCGCAATTGAAAGAGGTCGGCGGCTTGGCGATGGGCATGATGGTGCCAATCTTATCTGCGTTTATTGCAGAAGGGATTGCAAAACGTCCTGGTTTAGTCGTTGGGTTCGTGGGCGGTTTGGTTGCATCCAATGGTGGGACAGGATTCCTTGGTGGTATCGTATCCGGATTTTTAGCAGGATACGTGATTCTTGGTTTGATGAAGCTTTTCAGCTCTTTGCCAAAATCGTTGGATGGACTAAAAGCAATTTTCCTCTATCCTGTATTAGGCGTATTCATCACTGGAATGATCATGACATTGGTCTCCGAGCCCATGTCCTCAATCAATCAGGGAATGATGGACTTTCTAGCAGGCTTCCAAAACTCAAGTCCGTTGATATTAGGTGTTATTGTCGGTTGTATGTGTGCTTTTGATATGGGCGGACCAATCAACAAAGCGGCTTATGTCACAGGGACAGCTCTATTAGCTGAAGGCAACACGACCTTTATGGCAGGTGTATCTGCTGCATGTATTGCACCACCGCTGATCACAGGTGTGGCAGTGCTTCTATTTGGAAAATATTTTGATACGAATGATCGCAATGCCGGTCTGGTCAACATTATTTTAGGAAGTACACATATCACAGAGGGCGCGATCCCATTTGCGGCAAAAGATCCAATTCGTGTCTTGCCAACAATGATGCTGGGTTCTTCCATTGCGGCAGTGTTGACTTATATGTTCAAGGTACAGGTTCCAGCCCCTCATGGTGGTTTTCTAGTATTGCCTGTCGTAACCCACGGGGTGCTTTGGGTCATTGCCATTTTAGCGGGTTCAATCGTTGGTGGCGTGATTCTAGGCTGGATTCAAAAACGTCGTGTTGAAAAAGCAGCGGCTTAGCCTGCTGACACAGGAGCTGATGAATAGCTCATACAGTGTTTTAGACAGCTGAATAGGAGGAATAAGAGAGACATGATCTCAGAAAATCAGATTTTTTTAAATCAAACGCATACAAATAAAGAAGAGGTGTTTCGGTTTCTAGCGGAACAAACCGTAGCACTTGGGATTGCTGATTCGGCTCAGCCTGTTGTTACTGCGCTAGAGCAGAGAGAATCAGAAGGGACAACGGGGATGATGGACGGCTTTGCGATTCCTCATGCGAAAAGTGCAGCGATCATCAAGCCTAGTGTTATGATTGTCAGCTTTACAGAAGGTGTCGATTGGGACAGCTTAGACGGACAACCGATTCGTTATGCGATTGCCTTGTTTATTCCGGAAGGCGAAGCAGGAACAACGCATTTGCAGCTATTATCAAAAATTGCCCGCATGCTGATGAAGCAGGATTTCAAAGAAAAATTTGCGGCTGCTCAGACACCGGCAGCGTTGAATGCATTGTTTACAGACTATTTGGATGGAGAGTAGAAAATGAGAAAAATCAGTCAGGAAAAATATAGAAAACTAGAAAATACAGCAAACAACGAAGGAGTTATCGGTGCCTTAGCGATCGACCAACGAGGCGCTCTGAAAAAAATGTTCCAAGCAGCAGGAAAAGCAGCAGATCAGCAGACTATTGAAGCGTTTAAGCGCCTTGTATCGGAAGAGCTGACACCATATGCTACATCGATTTTGCTGGACCCGGAATATGGCTTACCGGCTTCAAAAGCTCG
The DNA here is from genome assembly GCF_002140975.2 of Enterococcus sp. 9E7_DIV0242. NCBI lineage: Bacteria > Bacillati > Bacillota > Bacilli > Lactobacillales > Enterococcaceae > Enterococcus > Candidatus Enterococcus clewellii. Next base: position 2,402,672 of record NZ_CP147247.1, on the reverse strand, counting down.
TGCGGAATCTTGTGGTTTGCTATTGGCTTATGAAAAAACAGGATATGACACAACCATTCCCGGTCGTTTGCCGGACAGCTTGGCGGTATGGTCCGCTAAGCGCTTGAAGGAAGCAGGGGCAGATGCCTGTAAATTCTTGCTTTATTATGATGTAGATGAAGCAGATGAAATCAATGAACAGAAGAAAGCATATATGGAACGGATCGGTTCCGAATGTGTGGCGGAAGACTTGCCGTTTTTCCTTGAGCTGGTTTCTTATGATGCAGAAATTACGGACAGCAGTAGTGAGGAATATGCAAAGGTCAAGCCCAAAAAAGTGATCGAAATGATGAAAGAATTTTCTGACTCACGCTACAATGTAGATGTGTTGAAGGTCGAAGTACCAGTAAACATGAATTTTGTAGAGGGATATGGAGAAACAGCTTGCTATACACGTGAAGAAGCGTTGGGCTATTTCAAAGAACAGAGCGAAGCGACAGACCTGCCATTTATTTTCTTGAGTGCCGGAGTTAGTTCACAGCTGTTTCGTGAAACACTTCGTTTTGCGAAAGAAGCCGGTTCGACCTTCAATGGTGTTTTATGTGGACGAGCTACTTGGGCAAATGGAGTAGAACCTTATGCTGTTTCCGGGGAAGAAACGGCTGTTGCGTGGCTGCAAAAAGAAGGACGCAAAAACATTGAAGAGCTGAACGAAGTGCTGGCTGAAACAGCATCTGCATGGACAGATAAGTTAGTGGTTGAGTGAACCAATAGAGAATTGAGAATACTTCATGATAAATAGGCAATGGTAATGAGAAAATAAAAAAACAGTCAGAAATTCGCTAGGTTTTGAATGAACCAGTGAAGTTCTGACTGTTTTTTTATAAAAGCTGACAGGCAGCTGTCAACATTGGTTTGCTATGATGGTTTCAAGGAGGAGATTCGTATGAAAAAAGAAATCGCTGTACTACTTACAGAAAATTATGCAGATTGGGAGCTTGCTTTTATCTGTCCGGAATTGAATAAATATCGGGAGACAATTCATGTGGCCTATGTCGGCTTGGAAGATCGTCTTGTGACGAGTATGGGCGGACTTCAGGTGGCATCTGACTATACGGCAGAGGAATACCTCGAACAGCTGATGAAGGGAATGAAGGTAGATGTTTTGCTGATATGCGGCGGAACCTTTTGGGCAGAAAGAAATTATGAAGCACCTCTGGCCCAGCAGTTAGTAGAGCAATGTGTGGCAATGGGCAGTCAAGTTGCTGCCATCTGTGACGCGGTTACTTTTTTAGCAGCGCATGCCTATCTTAATGGGGCGAAGCATACGGGGAATTCACTGAGTCATTTTATCGATCATTGCTCTGATTATTCTGGTTCAGCGTTTTTCTTGGAAAAACAGTGTGTGCGTGACCAGCAATTTATCACCGCAAATGGAACGGCTACACTAGAGTTTGCAGCGGCAATTATGAATAAACTGGCGCATCATTCGAAAAAAGAAATTGAAGAGTGGTACCTGTTTCATAAAAAAGGTTTTTATAGCAGTTGATTGAATCAGTGGAAAAATAGTATTAGACAGCTTAGTAGGAGTTGTTCGATCTGTTTCAACCAATTAATGAGTTTCTGAGTAACACCGATCTGCCCTTTGCGATTCAGTAAAGCAGATGATAGTATAGAGAAATACGAATCGAAATGGATGGAAAAGTGAGGATGAACCTGTGGAATTGAATGAAAAGCTCAAGCAGCTGAGAAAAGAAAAAAACTGGACACAGGAACAGCTGGCAGAGAGGCTGTTCGTTTCCAGAACGGCTGTTTCCAAGTGGGAAAGCGGCAGAGGCTATCCAAATATCGATTCATTGAAAAGCATCTCTCAGTTATTTGCTGTGTCTATTGATGAACTGCTATCGAATGAAGAGCTGTTGATTGTTGCAGAGACAGAAAATCGTTCGGATCGTCTGACAACTCTGGATCTAAGCTATGCTTTGCTGGATTTCTTAGTGTTCCTATGTCTGTTTCTCCCTTTATATGGAGAAAGAGAAGGCGACATCATTCGTATGGTTTCCCTGTTTTTCTCGTCAGAATTGACGACACCCAGAGGGATCATATTTCTGGTTATTTTTAGTATGATCGGGTTGATCGGTCTGGCGGAGTTACTCGCATACTTAATGAAAAAGAACCATTGGATGCATTGGGGAAATCGGGTTTCATTAGGCGTTCATACAGGTATGGTACTGTTATTTTCTCAAGCGTTTCTCCCTTATGTAACAGCGTACTTGTTTATGATTTTTATAATAAAAGTTATTTTGTTAATCAAAACAAAAAAATAGAAACCGTACAACAGAGCCTTTGACACGGAAAGTGTCAGGGCTTTTTTTCGTTGCTACGATTCGTTTCTTGCGACGGTGGCAAGCCTAAGAAATAATGAGCCTGTATCCAAAATGATAATCTGAAGAAAGGAGGGTGTTATTCAAAATAACAATAGGGTTGTCTGATTTATGGACAATCAGAGGGATACAGAAAAATATAGAGGTGAAAAAAATGTATACAATAGATGTTCAATTATTCCGTGCTGTTAATAATTTGGCCAATCGATTTGCTTGGCTTGATGCGGTTGGAACGTTCGTAGCCACCTATTTTCCATTTTTCCTGGCTGCTTTTTTAGTAGTTAAATGGTTTCAAAAAAGAAAAGACGCAGCTTATCGTGTGGTGTTGCTGCTTTCGATCATCACTTTTGTCATTTCAGAAGTCATCGCAAAGCTGTTGGGCAAACTATATGAACATGTGCAACCATTTGCGGCATTACCAGAGGTTCATCAGTTGATCGAAAAAGACATCGGCAACAGTTTTCCGAGTGATCATACCGTGCTTATTTTCAGCTTTATGATTGTGCTATTTCTTCACACAAAGACAAAAAGTCGGTATGTGTATCTGCTGGTGGCTATTCTAGCAGGGCTTTCAAGAATCTTTGTTGGCGTTCATTACCCATCGGATGTGATTGTTGGCGCAACGATTGCAATAGTCGTCGGTTGTTTCTGCTATTACTTGTTAAAAAATAGCATAGCTTTAGAGAAGACTGAGGCAGTTTTTTCAACTATAGAGGCTCGTATTTTTGGGGAAGTGAAATGAGAAGCTGTAAAAAATAGCAACTACCTATAAAAAGCTTTTTCTAAAACTTTTTATAGGTAGTTATGTGCTAGCGATGACTATTTTTTTCATGTGGGACCGAACAAATTAGACACCTTGCTTTTCTCGGAACTCTACGATTGTCCCTTCAGGTGCACGAGCTTTACACAGAGAGCCACCTAGTACTTGATAAATGATTACCCCGTCTTTTCTGATAAAGACATCTTCAGAAAATTGGCTGTCTTGGATGAACTGTTTAAGGTCAGGCATCCAGAGGCAAAAATGGGCAATACCTGTGTATTCTTTATTGTCATGCTGTTTCAGGGTTCCTTTCCCCGTTTGCAGCTCGATATAGAAATCTTGTAGCTGCAGCCAAGAATTATAGCTTCGACCATGAAAATCAGGTGTTTCTTCTACTAATGTGAAGCCGATTTGTTGATAGAAAGCTACTGACTGTTCATAGTCGTTGGTTTGAATACAAATATGATGGACAAAGGACATGAAGTGAAGCTCCTTTCTTAATGGTAGAAGTCCGGCAACTATCCGAGCTATTACTCTTACTCAGGAAACTGCTGGCTGATATTTTTAAGACTTTGCATAAGCTCCGTTTTTTCTGCTGGTGGAAGCAGGAGAGACAGATTCTCTTCCAGTCCAATGAAAATGGCTTGAACTTCTTTTACAATGGCTGTACCTTTAGCTGTTAAATAAAGTCTTTTTTGCCGTTCGTTATCATCCGGAATTTTTCTAGTGATATATTCTTGCTTTTCCAATGTTTTCAGGAGGTTGGTAACCGTCGCATCCTGCTTCCCTAGATAAATACCTAGATTTTTTTGAATGGTGCCCGAGTTTGCAGCCACATAGTTTAGTGTTCGTGCTTGCTGAGTCGTGAGACCAACTTTTTTTAAGCGCTTCTGAATATATTCTTGCTGTAAGTTGTTGATGGAATAAAGCTGTTCCAATAGACTATCTGTCATACCAAATTTCATAATATCACCTCGTAGCTGCTTTTTTATTAAATAGTTTAATATACAACTTTTAAATTGACAAGAATAAAAAATCTGCGTATGATGTGTTTATCTAATAGTTGTATTTACAACTATGCGAATGAAGGGAAGTTAAATCATGACATTAACAGTGAAGCAACAAGAGAATACTATTGAAGAGTTTAAGCAAAATATAGCATTAACGGGCCGTTCAATTGAGCAAATCGCCAGAGACCTTCATACGGATGCAGAAACGATCAGACAAGTACAACAGCTGAATGCTCAATCGTTGGAAGAGCCATGGGTATTACGTAATTATCTGCTTCAAACGCTTGAACAGATGGGGAAAACACCTGTTGCCTTTTCTGCATTGGTCGGGGATCATCATCAGTATTGGTTTTTGAATGCAGCAAAAATCGACCAGAAAAAAATAGGTTGAGAACCCATTAAAAAGAGTTAGAAAACCATTATTTTTGAACGTATATATTTTAACAATCCAAAGGAAAGGTGCTATCCTTTTAAGTAGAAGAGACTGAAAGGAGATAGTAGTATGGACGTACCAAGCTATATATTGACTGATGGGCATCGGATACCGGCCGTTGGATTAGGGACTTATCAAATACGAGGGGGTCAGGGGATCGACCAGATATTGACTGCGATTCAGGATGGTTATCGCCTTCTTGATACCTCAACGAATTATGATAGTGAAGGAATTGTCGGAGAAGCCATTCGTCGCTCTGGCATTCCTCGGGCAGATTTTTTTGTGACAACGAAGCTGCCTGGAAAATACCATCATTATGAAGATGCACTGATGATGATTCAAGAATCCTTATGTCGAATGGGACTGGATTATTTTGATTTGTATTTGATTCACTGGCCTCTGCCGAAACGAGGCTTGTATGTCGAAGCTTGGAAGGCATTAGTAGCAGCGCAAAAAATGGGCTTGATTCGTTCTGTTGGAGTATCGAACTTTGAGCCGGAGCATTTAGACAAGATTATTGAAGAAACCGGTGTGACACCCGCAGTTAATCAAATTGAAATTCATCCTTATTGGGTACAGGAACGGATGGTACAGGAAAATAAGGAGCGAGGTATTTTGACGGAGGCATGGAGTCCTTTAGGGAGAGGAAGCGATGCACTACGTGAAGAGGTTATCCAAACTCTGGCTAAAAAGTATGAGAAAGAGCCGGCACAAATTATCTTGCGTTGGCATTATCAACGTGGCGTGCTCCCGATTCCTAAATCTCGTAATCTGATTCATCAACGGGAAAACCTGACGATTTTTGATTTTGAGCTGACACAGGAAGAAATCAAGCGAATCAACCAATTGAATCGACCGGATGGACGAATCGATGATCAGGACCCGAATGAATACGAGGAATTTGATTAGAGACAACCATTAGATATAAGAAAGACCGTTGCCGTCAGCTCTCAAAAGGAGCTGCGGCACGGTCTTTTGCTGTCTTAAATCAGCCCATACTACTCAAAGGCTTTGTAAATCCCGTGGTCCTGTGGTGCTGCTGTCACATGGTCCGCCAATTTTATCAGCTCTTCATCCGCGCTGCTTACAGCAATTTTTGTGTGCACGCCGGCAAACATCGGCACATCATTACTACCATTGCCGATCCCTATCGTATCTTCTTTGGAACGATTTAAATGCTGCAGCACACATTCGATTCCTATCTGCTTTGATGTACGCGGAGGCATGATTTCTCCACTATTTTTCCCGAAAGCTTGGATCGTGCTTGGCGAAATCGTATAATCCTGTGCTAAATCAGTAAGTAGCGTATCGAAGGGAATTTTTTTATTGAAAAAATTGATCTTACTGATTTTTTCAGTAATAAGACTGGTATAATCGATTGGTTTGATACATATTTTCCTTTTTTTTGAGACGAGTGCTTCTATACCGTCAATTTTTTTCCGAAGCTCTTCGTTGATCAGTATCGTTTGATTGCTGGCTAGATAAAAGTGAAGCTGTTTCTTTTCTAAGTAATTTGTCAAATGAAGGATATCTTCGACTGAAAAATAGCGTTCACTCAGTATTTTGTCTGCAAGTTGAATAAAGGAGCCGCCTGCACCCACAACACCACTGACAATTAAGTCATCTAGAACGAGCTGGTATTCTGGCCTTGCTCGTCCTGTGCAAAGAAAAACTTCGTGTCCCCTTTTTTGTGCGGCGCTGATTGCTTGAAAAGCACTCTCTGGAATTTGGCCAAAGTCGTCTGTTAAAGTACCATCGATATCGATAAAAATAATCTTATTTTTCATAGGTCTTTCTCCCCGTTCATGTTAGTATGAATACAGTATAGTCTGTATAGTAAATATACAGTCAAGGGGGGAGAAAAAATGCAGGCAAATTTATTATCAATCAGTGAGTTTGCGGATTTTTCAGGGATATCGCGGAAAGCACTTATCTTCTATGATAAAAATGACATACTGAAACCAGCTGAGAAAAATGAAAAGGGCTACCGTTTTTATACGAAACGACAAATTTATACTGTTTCTTCCATCAAACTACTGCAAGCATTGAATTATTCTTTAGATGAGATAAAGGATTTAGTGTCCAATTCAGAAACCTGGGACTATGCAAAAATCATCGAGGATCAGCTAGGGGAAATTGCCAAGCAGAAGGAGCAGTTAGAGAAGATGGAAAAGGTGTTGCAGCATCAGCAGAAGCTATTCAATCAGCCGGCTCCTTTACTGGATCGGCCAATTATAAAAACGGAGAAAATTCGTCGAAATATCACAATCGATCAAACCCATCTTTTGAGAAATCTGGGTCTTTCAGATGCTTTTCATATCGTCATCAGAGAATACCAGTCATTGCCCTATTTTTTTGAGGATGGTGGTGTATTGATTCGGAAGAATGCAGAGGGTGAATGGGTCGTATTTTTTTATCATTATCAGGATGAGGTGTGTGAAGAAATAGAGAGTGTCGTTTTCTATACAAAAGAGATTAGTAATAGTTCGTTTGATTCAATGGAAACGATTGATGATCTGCTTTCAATCCTATCCGTCACAGAGAATATTCCTTTACAAGAAACGATTTATTTGGAAATCAGCTTCACAGAATTTATTCCGATAAATAGAGACCGATTGCTGTTTAAATATATTATTCCAATACAGAATCACTAGAAAATCAATGCAAAAAACACATGGAGACTTTGATTCCATGTGTTTTTTATGCTCGATTATGGGCGTTGTTTCATCTATCAAAAGCTCTCTCACAAGTCAATGATCGTGTAGGTATAGCCAAGCGTTTCAACAACTTTCAACAAATCCGTTGTCGCAAGAAACAACGTTTTGGTGTTGTCGTTTGGATGAAAGCTCATGCGTGCTTCTGACAAGACCTCTTTCGTAAAATAGACATGAATGTCTTTCTCTATATTGTTCAGTAAGCCAAAAATTGAAACAGAGCCGGGTGTGAGCTTCGTCTTTTCCAGCAAAGATTCTGCCGAGGCCATTTTGATTCGGCTTTCTCCGACGATTTCTTTGAATTGAGCCATGTCCAGACGTTTGGCATCATCCATGATCAATAAATAAAAGGCTGTCTTCTTTTTATTAGTCAGAAACAATGATTTTGTCCGTGCGCCCTCAATGCCTTCGATAAAGCGGTCTGCTTCCTCTGTTGTAAACACCGGCGGATGCTCAACAATATCAAATGGAATGGAGAGCTGCTGCAACAAGTTCGCTATGTCCTTATACGCTGTATTCATTGATTATCATCGTCCTATCCCTAGTTTTCTGTACTATATATCAAGTATAATCTATACTTGGAGAAAGTGAAGAGGTTTAACGATAATCAGGACAAAAATATAGATACTGATTTCCAATGTGTTAGGCAAAAACTCTCGATTTTTCCACAATTGTCTTAGAAGGTGTCAATGTTGCTTGCTCAATGGTTTGACCCGTGTTTTTCAAGTATTCTTTTACAATATGATAGCCGATTGTGTAACCGGCATTTCTCGACAAGCCCACAGGTGAATACCCTTGTTCACGTGCGACTTCATCGCCATACATATATGCTGCTACTTGATCGAAACCACGTGCTTCACGCCCATCCTTGATCACTTCAATGGTATACGCCATCTCTTCCTCATCATAGTCCTGAACCCAGGGGCCTCGCTGCTCAATACCGTAAAGCTGCTCCGCAAAGACCTCAGCCAAGCCTTCAATGACCAAATAGTCTTCTACGCTTACATCACCATGATTAAACGGCTCGTAGGTAAAGCGAATATTGTGATTGAACTCGTGAGCCAAAGCAGATTTCAATCGTGTCTTGTTGAAAGCAGTAGGAAAGACAAGTAGTAGCATGTAGCCGGGAATGCCGCCAAAGCCGCTATAGCCTTCACTAGCCATGAGTATCTTGTTTTCCGGATCGCCCAACAAAATAGCTAAGGTAAATTCTTCAACAGGAATAGGATAGCCAATTTCACTGAAACGCTGAATCCCTGTGGTGAGTACATTCGTGCATTCCTCGAAAATTCCTGTTTGCTTCAATGGATCGATCTGGGCTTCAATGAGCCGTACATCTTTTCGTGGTGTCCAGATGCCTAGCATTTCTGAGGCCATCACCACATCATAGCCGCCTGGAGTTTTTGGTGTCATTGGTGCATTCAAATACTGCCACATTTTTTCCAGCGGCTTCATTAATTCGTAGCGATACCCATCTTCATTGCTGTTTCCTTGAACACACTTGTTGTAAAATGAGAGTGTATCGACGGTTGTTATCTTGATTGTATTCATTCCTAACGCCTCCTTGGGTGTTAGTTTAAACGTTGACGCGACGTGAATGTCAAGAAGAGAAAAAGAGCTCATCTGTTCAGTAGATACATCAATAACAAGAAAGTAGCATGGATAACTTGCTGCTGAGGTGATATATCGTATAGAGCAATGAGAGTTGGTAATCAGAAAAATAAACGAACCGCAAGTCGGATCAAGCGGTGATGTAGCACGCCGTTTATACTAACTATAGAGTGGTTGAAATGAGGTGGAAGAATGTACGAGTGGCAGAAGCAAATTCAAATGATTGTTGATGAAATCGATCGTTGTATCCAAAACTATAGTGATGAGGCATTGACCTTACGCTTTCTTTCTCGCAAGCTGGGTTATTCCGAGTTTTATACAACGAGAAAATTTAAAGAGATAACCGGGATGCAGTTCCGAGATTACCTGCGCCGCAGAAAACTAGCATTTGCCCTAAAGGAAGTTCGGGATAGCGAGAAAAGCATTTTAGCTATTGCCTTTGATTATGGATTTTCGTCACATGAAGCCTTTACGAGAGCATTCAAAAGGATGTATGGAACGAATCCGAGTGCTTATAGAAAAGAGCCTCACCCCGTCGTTCTTCGAACAAAAATCAATTCTTTCGACCGCTACTTTTTAGGACTGGGAGAGATCGGCATGGTAAAGTCAACAGAGGCTATCAAGAGTTATTTTGTAACGATTCCTGCACACAAGTTTTTATACGTGAAGAACACAGAGAGTAATGGGTATTGGGATTTCTGGCAAAAGCAAAGTCAGATTGAAGGCCAGGACTGTGATACGATTTGTGGTTTGCTGGATAGTATTCAGGGAATTTTGGATGATGATGGTGGAAGTGAACCCAACAGTGGTAGTGGACATGTGATGGCCTATATCATTGATCCGGAGGGTAGGCTATGTGATTGGAATATTCCACGTGTTGAGAGTTATGGCGTACGCCTTCCTGCTGATTATGAAGGCGCGGTTCCAAAGCAGATGCTGCTGATGGATGTACCGGAAGCAGAGTATATTGTTTTTGAACATGGCCCATTCGATTATGAACAGGAAAATCGAAGCGTGGAAGAACAAATGGAAACAGCCATGGCGGCTTTTGACTTTTCAGGAACGGACTATGTGTTCGATCCTACATCTGGTAGAATCATTTACTTTTATCATGATCCGGAACGATTTTGGAAATATATTCGACCTGTTCGAAGAAAATGAGTTGCTCGATAAATAGAGAAAGCCCCGATTGGACGACATGCATCCAATCGGGGCTGCTTGTTTTCAAAAGAGCGACTTAGTCTGCGGCTTTCCGGTCATCTTTCTAGAAACCTTCTTTTAATTTGATCGGCACATAACGCTGCATTTGCTTGTAGCCAAGGCCTCTTTCGATGTCATTGTTGTACTGGTTCTCTTCATCCAAGAAAGGCATATTAAACATAAAATCACGACTATCGTCAATTACAAAGTTGGTGGTGTCGACCCATTTCGCAATTTTGTCATGCACTTTTTGGATACTTTCGTCATCCTCATCAATACTGACAGCCATCGCATATAACCCACCTGGGAAATCAATAATGTTGAACGAACCGACATCGGCATCAGTCACACCCTCTTTCACCGAACAAATCATCTCGCCTCTATCTCCACCCTTAGGTAAAGCAAAATCTAGGCAATCGAAGAATATCGGCTGATACAAATGGAAATATTGCCATAGTTGGAACATATAGCCCCCAGGGGTGAAAATTTCTCCCCAAGTATGTTCGCCAGAAGAAACTGCTCTGAAGGGCGGTACTCGAACAACCATGACATCCGGTACTTTTTTATCCAGCTTATCCGTTATTTCTATCAAGCGACTGACGTTAGAGGGTTTTCCAATGTAGTCGATATTTGTTACTTGTGTTTCGATCTCTTTGGCTTTGTCATACAGCTGCTTGATATTTGAATCGTCGGTAAAGTTCACCTTTTCAATTTCTTTAATAAAGTCTAGTACAATTTCCTTCAATTCGTGCAGCAAGGCAACCTCGTCATCGATGGTATCAACTTTTTTCCCTAATACCTCTAGTACGACTTCCGATCCGGAAGCCTTAAAAATACGTTGGATATCCTTGATACTGATATTTAATTTACGCAAAATTAGAATTTGCTCCAGACGTCTCACTGCCTGCTCGTCATAGAGACGATAAGAAACCTCCTCGCTTCGAATACTGTCTAACAGCCCCATATCCTCGTAATAGCGCAGGGTACGCGCTGTCACATCATATTTACTTGAAACATCCCTTATTTTGATTAAATGATCCATTCGTCTATTGCTCCTTTCAATTATGCTACATAAAAAGTATACCCGCTTCCCTAAAGGAAGGGTCAAGAGGTTTTTGCTATGAAAATAATATGGTTGTCAGTAGTTGTAATGTATTAGTTAGCGTGACAATATGAATGTCCTATGTAATTCTGCTCAATCTGCTAGTTGATGTAGATGATAAAAGACATTACAGAGCTGCTATCAATAAAAGTAAATGAGACACATGAAAACAAGCCTTGGAGTAGTTTGAATTTATTGTGTGTCACTATTTCTCAGAAAATAGCATAATTTTTTTAAACCAGTGCGTATCACATAAAAAATAGCCTCTTGTGAATTCTTTATATATAGGAATTAATAGTTATCTAAGTTACAATTGGTTCAATTATACCAAAATTGGACACAAGAAAAATTGAATAGTGTCCTAATATTACGTTGAAGGATAGGATTTTCAAATAAGAGAATTTATTCTGTTAATAAGCTAATATAGTGTACTAGAGAGAGTCAAATAATGTTATAGTTGGAAAGAATACCCCCAAAAAATCAAATCACTACCGCAGTGATTTGATTTTTTGGGGGTATCTTATATAGGTAAAAAAATACTAATTTATATTCTCTTCCATTTAAAAAGTCGGCTATCCTTTCTGAAAAACAAATCGGCATTATTGAGGTGGAATATTTCTAACTAAAGGCTTGCCATTTGAGTCTAGCAAAGGTGTTAATCCTCCGCTTGCAGCATTTCGAAAATGTAGATATTGAACTCCTGTTAACTTATCTGTGATGATGAATATATCACTACCAAAGCTTGATTTTTCTTTTTCTACTTCAAATCTCTTCTCCATCTTTATAACCTCTTTCCTAAGAATTTTGAATATTTAAATATTCATTGTACAGTGATTTTGGGCTGTTTTTTAACTCTTCTGGTGAACCATATTCAATTAAGATTCCTTTCTCAAGAACTAATATGACATCACATGCTTTCAAATTTAACATCTTATGAGATATATGGATGACCATTTTACTATTTGATAATTGTTCAATTTGAGAAAGTATATTTTTTTCTGAAATAGGATCTTGAGCAGCCGTAGGTTCATCAAGAATTAGTATATCAGAATTTTTATATAAAGCCCTTGAAAAAGCAATCTTTTGAGCTTCGCCTCCAGATGGAGAGAACGATTTATTGGAAAAATCTTTATATATATAAGTTTCTTCTTTTTCACAAAGTTCTTCTATCAGGTCATTTACAGAGGTTGCAGAAATTGCATTGTCAAAGTTTTCTTTTATATATTTATGATTGGTACAGATATTATCCTTAACACTAAAAGAAAATAACTTGAAATCTTGATAGACAACACTGAACAGCTTGGAGTAGGTTTCATAAGAAATCTCTTGGATATCTAAACCGTTAATCAGTATCTTTCCTTCAGATGGCATATACAATTTAGTTAATAGTTTGATTAATGTAGATTTTCCCGAACCATTTGCACCAACTAAACCGATTTTTGTTATATTTTTTGTTATAAAAGATATATTTTTTAAAGCATACTCTTTTTGATTTTTGTATTTGAAAGAAACATTTTGAAATTCAACTACCAATGTTGATTCATCTTTTTTAAATGGAATCTTACCTATACGCATCTCTTGTTTGAGCTCGCTAAACTTTATAAACTCAGAAAAATATATATTGTATTGTTGCAAGTCTATAATATTGCTCATGATCGATTTTATTGTGGAAGAGAAATTGGAGACCGCATTTAAATACATAGAGAAATCGCCAATGCTTAATATCTTTTTTGAAATTCTGTTTATTAGAATGATATATAGAATTATTTGTTGCAGAAATTGCATACAGGCAGTAAGGTTTGATGAAAATGTAATGTTTTTCCCCATCTCTTTATAAAATTTCTCATTAACATCTAGTTGATACTTAAATTTACCCATCAACCATTTTCCTAGGTTATCAATTCTTATATCTTTACCAAATGAATAATCAGACATTATTTGAGAATAGTACATCCCCCGACGTTCAAAATTTACTTTTTCTAGTTGAATATAAGTGTTCTTTCTCTTAGCCCGCACTTCAAAAATTAGAATAAACGATGTGATACTTGCTATTAGTAAAAATATGCTGATGCCTAATTGTGCAACTAAACCAATTAACGTAAGAAGATAAAGAAAATTTCCTATTGTTGAAAAGAAAGTTTCTACCGATTGACCAAATCCTTGTCCATCGGAATACATAAATTTGTATGCTTTTTCTTTTAAGTTTAAAAATTCTTTACTCTCCAATTCCTCATAATCAGCAAGAATCATTTTTGTGTTTATTTCAATCTGAAAGATATTAAACAACTTAATTTTTTTTGAAAAAATTTGTTGTTGTAATAGATTTAAGGAGAATGACATGATTAGATTGATAACAAGAAATGTAGTAATCAACCATAAAATATCCTGTATTTCTTTGGGTTCAATAATCCAATCAATAATATATTTTGGAATTATCAATGATAAAAATGAAGTTAAAACAGAAAGAATTTGAATAGCAGCTAAGTAGATAATATAGCGTTTATCATGCTGCCAACAAAACTTAATTAGGTAAATAGTTCCTTTAAACATTTGCTTTTTCCATGTTTTCAGTTAATCTGACAATAATATGTTCTGCCATTTTCTTATGCATATCACAGTCTGTTTCTGATAATTTATCAATCTGCCCACTGTTTAGTTCGTTTAGACCAAGACAACCGTTACACATAGTATTCATAAAACAGCTTTGACACTTAGGATTCTTTTTTTTATTATTAAACTTTTCTAAATTAGTTAGAATGTTATAAGCTTTTTTAGAACTGAGCAGAGCTTCGTCATTGATATCTCCAAGAAGATGATCTTTATTATCGGTAAACATGAAACAAGGATAGATACCACCATCAGCTCCGACTGACAGAGTACCGATTCCTGCGTCGCAAATATATCCGTCGTTTCCTTGCTTTGACACAAGAGCTTGAACTATTCTGTTTATTAATGAATATGATGTCATTCCATCATCCCATTCATCAAAGATATCATCAACAGAATCAATCAGATGTGTATTAGAATCCAAAACAAAATTATCTTCTGGTGTGCCACCAGCTGGTACGAGATGTATTGGAATATCTCCGAATAGCTTATTACAAGTATCGACACACTCCTTCACAGTTACATTATTATCTGTATGACTTTTATTATAGGTAACTTCAATTGTTCCAGGCTGATTTGTTTCATTTTTTAGATATGATACTTTATCGATGATAACTTGGCTTGTTCCTCGACCATTACTGTAAATTCTATTGATATCGTTGACAAGTCTGTGACCATCAAAACTGACAGTAACGAATAAGTCGTGTTTTTTTACTAAATCGATAAATTTTTTATTAATCAATGTTCCGTTGGTAACTAAACCAATAGACGTCTTTCTGTCTTGTGTATTGTTTATTTTTTTCACATAATCACAAACTATTTCCATGTTTCTGATGGACATTAAAGGCTCCCCACCGAATAGTTGAATATTTTGAATGTAATCATAATAAGAAAAAAATTTATCTAATGTGGTTTTCAATGTTTCTTCCTTCATAATATGTTCATCCGAATGGTAATTTCCACCATTAGCATAGCAGTACTTACACTCTAAATTACATGAATTAGTAATATTTATTGCTAAGCGTGACAGAACTTTTTCAGAGATAATAGGGCTTTGGTTCTCAAGTTTACTGTCTAGCTTACTCGGATTTTTTTTTGAATATCCTTCTATCTGTTCTTTAAAATTCAAATATTCTCCTTTTGAAATATGGATATCCTCAACTTCTTCAAACTCTTTTTCATCACATATTGATTGTATCAGCGATTCTGCAGTATCATTAATACTGAAGAATCTATATGTATCTGGAAAGTAAGCTACATGTGTCTGTTTCCTTTTTATAAAATGTACTCTCATAACAATCCTCCTTTAAAAAAATATAGACAGAAATTGATTCGTTTCTGTCTATAACTATTATTGACTAGTCTTTACAACCTAAACCACAAATACCTCCAGAAGTACAACCAAATCCACATAAACCGCCACCTCTTGTTTGCAGATTTTCATCTTCTGTAAATTGTTGCATATTAACTTCATTCATCTTAATTTCATTCATTGACTAGCTCTCTCCTCCTATTTTATTTCTCACAGCCCAGTCCGCACCAAGAGCCTGCATTTCCGCACCATCCACCACATAGCCCTCCTAAACGAGGATCTATCATATTAATATTTGCTGTTGAGTTGATTTCAATTATTTCGATTTCTTCCCTCATAGTTCTTTTTTCTCCTTTCCAACAGTATGTGCCAACTAAATTACTTGTTGACACTGTAGTATTAGTTTTATGATGTTAAACGCAACTGAAAAAGGGGCCACTGGATGATTCAAAAAGGGGCCAAAAATTAGTTTAGCCATTTCTTTGTATCTTCTACACGAAAAGATGGACCACTGAGATCCAACACATGAGCCCGATGGGCCAAACGGTCCACCATTGCTGCTGTAAGCATTGGATCTTTAAAGGTTTCTTCCCAGCGATCGAAGGACAGGTTCGTCGTGATGATCATCGAGCCGGCAGTCGTTCGATTCGAGAGAAGATTAAAGAGAATCTCGCTTCCTATTTGATCAAATGACACATAACCTAATTCATCTAGAATAACTAAGTCGTATTTGCCAAACCGGCGCTTATAAAAATTCAACTGGTTCGCACTCATGGATTCTTTTAGTTCGATGACCAAGTTAGGGATATTCGTAAAGAGGACACTTTTTCCGGAAAGACAGGCTTCCATTCCGAGAACAGTTGCTAAATGGGTTTTCCCAACGCCAGGATTGCCCATTAAAATAAGATTCTCTTTTTGATCGATGAATCGTAATGTTTTCAACTCTTTGATTTGTTTCTTCATTTTCACTTCTAAATGACTGTCCATGTAGTCATCGAACGTCACTTTACTTGGCAATTTTGATTGACGAATCAGTGTTTGAATCCGATTGTTTTGCCGCTGTTCAATCTCTAACGTAAGCAGCTGTGTAAGAAACTCCTCAAAATTTTGATCCAGGTCGATCGCTTGCTGGAGTAAAGTGGAATAGTTTTTCTTCAGATAAGGTAATTTTAATTGCTTGGCATATGCTTCGATCATTTATTGGCCGCCTTTCTCACTTGGTGGATCAGATTATATTCCTGCAGTTGGTTTCTCGCTTCATTTACCGCTCGACTAGGTGGTGTTTTAGAGACCTTATGGTCTTTCAACGCTTCTTCTTCTAACTGGATGATCAATTGATCCAAAGAGATACTTAAATGATTTTCAATAAATTGAAGAAATCTACGCGGGGTCTTTTGATAATACTGAAGAAAACAATGCCGCAACTTAGGTGTCTTCTTCAAAACAAGCGAGTGTTCCAATGACTTAGGCTTCCGTAAAAAAGTCGTTAAATAATGACGAATATCGATCGAGTATTGCTTTTCTCCCTTCTGAATAAGGTGTGTCGCGATAATCTGGCTGGAACCGACAATTTTCAGTTCATTGAGATAACGTTTCACGATGACTTTCTGACCAACCAGATAATCTGGAACGGAATAGTAGTTGCCATTCACATGGACAAAACTATATTTATCTACGGTTTGCTTTGTAGTGATACCGTAGTCATAAAATCCTCGGAGCGGCTGTAATTGTGCCTGTTCCACAGCGATCGTCGAGTCTAAGTTTAATTCAAGTATAGCTTGATCTAAATGTTTTTGGGCATGTCCAATCGATTCAAACTCATACTGTTTTGTGAACGCTTTTCGGCGTAAAACCTGCACACTTTTCTCTACGTGTCCCTTTTCATGGCCGCTGAAGGGATTGGTCACCACTGGCTCAAAGCGATAATAAAGAGCCATTTTCACTAACTCGTCATTGAGTTCCTTCTCATGTCGGCCGACAAAGCGTTTCACTACGTTTCGCATATTGTCATAAACAACCGTAGAGTAAACACCCTGAAGCTGTTCAAAGAAACAAATATGGGCATCCAAGAAAACCTGTTGGTTGGCAGATTCATAGAGCTTTCCCCAGCGGTAACCAGAAGCTGGGCAAGAGAATACCGCGATCGTCAATGTTCTCTTTTGTTGGTTGATCAGACATTTTACTTCACCAAAATCAAACTCGGTTCGATAACCCAATGGGTAAAGCTGCTTGATATACGCCTCTTTTTTTGCTTGAAGTTTTTCTCGAATATATGGACGTAATGTACTCTGTCCAATATCAAACCCTTCTGATACCAACATTTCGTGAATCGCTACAGTGGTCAATCGTTGTTTATGAGGACCAAGCTGTTTGGCTTTTAATTGATCAAATGCGAGAATTTCTTCGACCCGTTGGTCGATTTCAGGTGTATATTTTCTAGGTTGCCTATTCTCTGTTTGATAAGTTGGTGGAGCCGTTAACTGCTCTTTTTTTATCGGATTGGCAGGATCTTGTTCCAATGATCGTTGTGCTGCTTGATACTGCCGCCAGTAACGACCAACAGTTTTTCGATTGAGACCCAGTTCTTTCGCAACAGAACGTTGAGAACGGCCACCTTCCAGCAGACGAATGATTGTTAATTTATCCATAAAAGTTATCACTCCAAGACCTCCAATAAGTAAATTGATTCTTTACTTATTGTGAGTTAGTAGTGGTCCCTTTTTCAACCATCGTTTCTATGAAAAGTGGCCCCTTTTTAAACTAGCATAAACAGTTTTATTTATTTTGCAATTTTTAATATCTGTAATGCATTCAATAGATTGCCCATTTGCCCATCTAACACGTTTTTTATGAACACTGTTAGGAACTTCTAGTAGTTCAGAGTTACTTACTTCATAGATAGCAATGATTTTTTGTTCGTCTAGTTCATAATAAATGCATACTAAATATTCGATTTCTTCCGCCTTAGCTTTACTGATTGCCCAATCCCCCAAGACTCTATTTTTTAAAGTTTCTTCTTCCTGTGAGGTTAACTGTTTTCCATCTACTATTTGATGTATAAGATGATCTATTTCCTTGTTGTTTTCTATTGCTTGATTATATTTATCTAAACCAGCTTTCTTTAGTTCTTTTACTGTTTTAGGTCTTAACTTTGTTTTTATTGGAACTCCCCAAATTTTCGATAAAGTTCCTTTGTTTTCGAGCATCCTTTTGTCCAGTAATAGTTTATTCATGAGTTTTTCCTCCATTTATTTAATTGCTAATATTCAACTATTCCATTGTAATAAACGATAGAGGCATAATGTGACTAGGTAAGATGTATAATAAGAGTTTTGAAAGGGGAATTTTGATGAATAAAAAAATGGATATTAAAGTGATTGTATTGTGTGCTATTGCGGTAGTGATGAATGTTATTCTTGGTACTGTTATTGCCTATTTGAATATTCCTTTAGTCTATCTAAGCGGAATAGGCACAATTTTTATTGCGGTAAACTTTAAGATGAGATATGGGGTTATCACAGGCTTCACTACTCATTTATTGTTAGCGATAATACACGGACCATCATCGTTAGCATTTGGCTTATCTAGTATGGTTAATGCAATAGTAGCTAATGTATGTTCGAGACGTAAGTTTAATGTAGTTCAAGCGGTAGTGACAGGTATTTTAATTTCTTT
Source organism: Enterococcus sp. 9E7_DIV0242 (assembly GCF_002140975.2). Classification (NCBI taxonomy): domain Bacteria; kingdom Bacillati; phylum Bacillota; class Bacilli; order Lactobacillales; family Enterococcaceae; genus Enterococcus; species Candidatus Enterococcus clewellii. The sequence continues at coordinate 2,383,885 of NZ_CP147247.1, read as the reverse complement.
AATCGGTTCTCTAGTTAGCGTTTGTATTCGATTAGTTTTGTATGGAGGTTTTTCAAACTCGATTACAGATGTTCTAATTTTAGCAGTTAGAAGTTCAGGTGTTGCAATGTTTATAGCTGCCTATATTGGAGCTGTAACAGATAGCATTTTTGATAAGATTTTATCTTGTCTACTAGTTATGCAATTGAGCAAATTACCACAGCTTAAAAAGTTTTTCACTTCCTCTGTTTTTGCAGATATTGAAGAAAGTAGTTAAAATAAGCGACTTACTCAAAAAAGAGTGGGTCGCTTTTCTCATATTTAGTCGGTGTCTAAGGTCACAACGAATTTAGGAATAACTTGGAACTTCCGGTTTTTCCAAAAGGGGTAATTATCTATTGCATTTTTAGAAGAAGTGAAATAAAAAAGCCAGCCATTTCTGACTGACTTCGTGGTTACACAAGTGGTCACACGAAATGCCAAATTTGCATAAATTTATTATTCTGGAATAATTCAATGGTGCAGAAACCCTTATAAATCAATGGGTTTGTGAGTCATTCACCTGTATATTATTCCCACTCAAAAATAAATGATCTTTATCAAGTGATATTTACTTGATTTAATAGTATTTTAGTCAATTTGAAATGCTTTAAAATGAGTGTGTTTTTCTTAGACTGTTATCAAAGAGTTATCAATAATACGAAAAATTTTCTGATAAAAAACTTAATCTAAAGATAGGTAGCTTTATGATTCTGGTCAGTTTAACAAAGTTACTAGCCCTACAACTAAAAGAATAGTTGCTGCTAAAACAACGATGAAACCGTTAATAAGCAAAATGTTCTTTCCGGCATCTGTTAGAGGTTTAGTTATTGGAATCGAAAGTAAATCAGATTTTTTCTTGATAATTAGTAAATATGCTGTCACGTAGAAGAATATAGACATATAAAAATATTGAATATAATCAGGAACAGGAACTACGATTAAAAAAATTATTGATAATACAAAAGCTGATGCGAAAATTATTCTATCTCTGTTCATGAGAACCCTCCCAATGTAAATGATTTTTATTAATAAGCAATTTGCAATTGTTGTCTTGATTTGAAATATGATCTACTGAAATAACTGTTAATTTTGGATAATTCTTTTTTATATTATTGATAATGTTCTTCCTGGTTTCCAAGTCTATATTTGACAATATTTCATCAAGTAGAAGTACTTTTGGAGCTTTAGATAATGCTCTAGCAATTCTAAATTTTTGTAGTTCCCCAGTACTTAGTAAACACTCCAACTCTTCGAGAGTAGTTGAATACCCTTTTGGTAAGTGTTCGATTTTTTTGTTTAGAAGTACAATCTCAAATAATTTTTTTAGATAAACAATGTTCTCAGATGATAGCTCATCTTGAATA